>JBAXTC010000250.1:0-9386 GCA_037130375.1 Verrucomicrobiota bacterium
ATATCCCCCTGGCCAAGTGTCATGTGGTGAGAAAGGGGACCTGATACCTAAAAAAAGAGAGACCACCCTGACGGCAGCCTCCCTTTTTACTCCCTACGCCGCCTGCCGATCCACCCGGCAAGCCTGCTTTTCCCGGGTCGCTTCCAGGCTGTTCCGCCACTGCGGCCGGCGTCGGACTTCTGCCAGAATGTCCGCACCCATGGACTCGATGATCTTGACCCCGATTCGTTTTCTGCTGTTCTGCAGAGTGGAATCGCTCAAGCCCAACAAACGAGATGCCTGCCGGAGCGTCTTGCCTTCCGCCACAAACAGCACCACCACCCGCTCCCGTTCCGACAATACCGCCCAGAACGACTCCCAGTCCAAGTGCCGAGCCGCTTTCGTGGATGGATCTTCTTGATCGTTGGACAGCACGTCGTTGAACGTGAAGATCTCGCCACCGGCTTCTTCATTGGTGGAGACGACTTCATCTAATAGGTATGCTCTGAACTCCTGTTGATGTTTGGAAACACAAAAGCCCCGGCCGCGGGTAAGGCAGCGGGGGCTTAAGTTTTGTCCGGCAATCGGGCCACCCAATCAGGGGGTCGGCTGCCGGTCAAAGTGAGGGAGGGTCAGAGCGGTAGGGTTAACGGAGGCCGGTGGCAGGAGGGGGAAACGAACAGAGACCTGTTCCTTAGCTCACAAACTAATAACACAGAACAGGGGGTCATTACAGGGTGGGGGGGGGAGCATGCAGAAAACATTACACCGGGCGGCTGAACCCCGAATAATCCGGGCAGAACGTCACGCTGGCTACGCACGATCCTGGGCCGACTCAAAGGGGCTGTTCCTTCGCCCGCAAGGAACGGTCGGTCGGTTCCGGCTGATGAGCATGTATTCGACCCCAGGCCAACGCGCTTGCGGGCTCCAGCGTGCGTGGCTCAGGAACCCGGGAGCGGCAGGAGGGCAAGTTCTCGCAGAACCGGCGGAGGGAGTGAGTGGCACGAAGCCCGGTGCTACGTCGTGGTGGCAGCGTCCGCTGTCTGTGTGTTCGTTTGTGACGTGGCAGTTGGGGCTGCGTCTGCCTGGCCAGTATCCTTCTTGGGAGAGTTGAGCATTTGCTCCACTGGCACAGTTACACGCCTTCGATCATCGACATAGAAGGAAGCCGTTGTGGCCAAAGTGGAATGTCGCAGTTGCCGGCTTGCAGTGTGGATGTCAGCAGAGGCACAGATGATCGATCCAAATTCTTTGCGTAAGTTGTGAAGGGGCTTGTCTCCTTTGACCCCATGAGCGCGAAGCCACGAGGTTACCCTCTGGAATATTCCCTGGCCGCGATAGTGTTGCGTGGCATTGGATTGTCGAAACGGAATCTGGGGTGCAATGACGGGGGAGTCCGGCTCTGTCCGGAATCGGCCGAGTTCCGCCATCAAACCCGGGTCCACAAAGACCGCAGCCTCTGAATCCGTGGTCTTGGCCTGGAAGTACGCATGATTGGCAACGCGTATTTCACCACGTTCTGCGTTAACCTGGTTCCAGCATAAGCCGTCAATCTCAGCTCGTCGCAAACCTGCCCCCAAGGCCAGCAAGATTACCTTCCACGCCTCAGAGTCCGCGTCGGCCAACTCTTTTCGTGCGCATTGAAGTAACTCGCTGGCCTCGATCGTTGAGACATACTTGGTATTGCCGCCGGGGGCGAATTCAAACCCCTCAAACGGCAGAGGGGTGGGGACCACCGTCCCTTTATCCGCGAGCTTCTTGAGGTTCTTCCGGCTGAACAGTGCGCGGGCGTTCCTTGCGAAGCTGTTGACGTTCCTCTGGGCGCGCTGCCGGGCCACCGAGTTTTGACCTGCTTCAGCCAGCACTTTTGACTTCCATTGGGCAACGGCTGCGGGGGTTAACTTATTCAGGAGCAGAAGGTCACTGGCCTTGCGCCACTGTTGGGATTTGGGATCGAATCTGCGAGGGCTGTTGTCCCGGTCGCCGAGAGCTTCTCGGGCGATCTTCCTGAGCGCGTAGGCGTAGATCTCAAACGTCCGTGGGCGCACGTCGGTCAGGGGGCAGACCGTCTCAATGAAGCTGCCGATTGTGGTGAGGTTCTTAGGGCCTAGCGCATGGTCTGGAGACAACTGTTTGCGGGCCGCTTCCCAACCGTTTTGGCGCAATGTCGTGAAGAAACGAGCAGCCCGACGACTGGCATCTTCCTTATTGTTAGTTCCGAGTCCAATCTTCTCACGCCGACCCTTGAACTGCAGCTGGGCATACCATTCCTGAACTTCGGCAGTTTCGCTCTCATGCTGGTAGGTTGGGCGGAACACCCGGTCGCGCCAGTATTCGACCGAGAACCGAGAAGCCGTAATCGCCGACTTCCGACCGGGAATCAGAAGGTTCAGGTCGTCGTTTAACTTTCTCACTTCTTTCTCACTTCGTGAGTTTGACAGGGTTGTGTCGCGTCGCATAAAACGGAGTAAATATAGCGCGATATGCCTGTAAATCAATGGTTTTTAACACTATTTGAGACAACGTTGTAAAACCCGAGACAATCGTAAAAACGCTGACTACGGATCAGAAGGTTGTAGGTTCAACTCCTACTGGGTGCACCACTTGGTAATCAACGACTTACGCAGTATACCAAAGTGGGTGAAATAATCGTCTTGGCCACTTCTTGGCCACTTTAAGGGCGATTTGTTTTCTGCGCGTGCCGTCTGATGCTGAAAACGGGTCCCCACGACCAGTTGATTCTCGGCTTACGGGCGGAGGGGCGCATCGTTCGCCCGATCAGTTACCAAAAGGCAAATGGCAACCGCTGGCAACCGTTAAGCACACTCCCCCCCCGCCGGTTCTCCGAGAACTTGCCCTCCTGCCGCTCCCGGGTTCCTGAACCACGAACGCTGGAGCCAGCCGGCGCGTTGGCCTGGGGTCGAATACATGCTCATCAGCCGGGACCGATCGACCGTTCCTTCCGAGCGAAGGAACAGCCCTTTGAGTCGGCCCAGGATCGTGCGTAACCAGCGTGACATTCTGCGCGGATTATGTCGGGGTTCAGCCGCCCGGGGCAATGTTTTCTGATTGCTCCCTCCCCACCCTGTAATGACCCCATGTTCTGTGTTATTAGTTTGTGAGCTAAGGAATTATCAGTTCGCCATGCACAGGTCATGCCCCGGGCCTTCGGTTAAGCCCCAATGCCTTGATGCGTGAAGCGAGCGTTGTGGGTTTCATTTTCAGCAACTCTGCCGCTCCGCTGGGGCCAAACCCTTTACCGCCACTTTGCTTAATGCTCTCGAGCTCCTGGCGCTTCCAATCCTCGCGCGAAGGTATTGGGGGCGCTTCCAAAGGATCACGTTTCACAAGCGGCGGCGATGGAATATTCCGGCCTGATGCCGGCAGTTCGAATCGCAACGGTCCGTTTTGAGATAGGATCATGGCCCGCTCTACCGGCAGGAGAAGATGTTTCGCCAGCAATTCGGGGTGGACCTGAGCCACAAGACGATGGGCCGCCGGGTGGAACAAGCCGCCGAGTTGTTGAAACCGGTGTATCGGTCGATTCGGGAAGATTTACTTGCGGGCAATAACCTGCAAGCCGACGAGACGCCCATCCGGTATTTGGACCCTGATGTGAAACGCAAACGCCAGCAGGGTTATCTTTGGGCTTCCAGCCGGCCCAAGGGGGATGTGTTGTTTGAATGGCAGGTAAGCCGGTCGCGGGAGGGACCGGAGACATTTCTCAAACCAATTCGCGGCAATCTGCAAACCAATGGCTATTACGCGTATGAGTCGCTGGCCAAGGAACGCGACGGCGATCTGATGTTAATTGCATGCTGGGCGCATACGAGGAGGGGTTATCATGAAGCGTTGGCGGAGAGCAAACTAGCCGCACGGTTTGTCGGCAGATTGGGCACCTTTACGCAGTGGAAAAAGAATTGCGCCAGAAAAAAAAGCCGGGCCGCAACTACGCGCCGCACTGCGCGCCTGGCAAAGCCGGCCAGTATTGCAGCGGCTGCGCCGGGCAATGGAGTTGATCCGGCTAATGACGTTGCCACAAGGATTACTGGGTCAGGCCATAGACTACGCCTTGAAACGGTGGAATGCACTAAACTGATTCGTGGACGACGGCGTTCTGGAAACAGACACCAATCTCGTCGAAAATTCGATTCGGCCCAGTGCTCTTGGAAAGCGCAATTGGTTGTTCATTGGGCATCCTGAAGCCGGCGAACGCAGTGCCATGATTTACACCCTGTTAGGTAGTTGTCGGCGGCAGGGAATCAATCCCTTCGAGTATCTGAAGGATTTGTTCACACGATTGCCGGCAGCCAAGATCACCCAAATCAAGGAGTTCACGCCAGCGGCGTGGGCCAACGCGAGGAAGCGGGAGTTTGCTCAGGCCGCATAATCAAACCCCACCGATTCGGTTGTGATAGACGGCGGGCACCTTGCGATTCCCTCCCGTTTGTTTCAGCCCGTAAAGTAGTTTTCCCTTTAGGATCCAAGTCGAGCCGCCGCCCACAAAAAAAGAATTTGACAGAGAGTGTTATTTGAGGAGATTACTCGCGACTTAATTAAAACCAATAACTTGAAATCAAGAACGCAACCAAGAGTATATGGGCCAAAACCCATCAATACCCAAAGGCAAATCCGGCCGAATTGAAGAGTTCGCCGGCTTCTTCTGCATCAAACCCGGCCAGGCCGATAATATCCGCTAGGCCGCGCTTGAATATATCAACTTCCCGGTCCGCCGGAGCAACCTCAACCGCATTTTCCCAAGCAAGTCCGACTGATCTCCAAAGCAGAACCAAACAACGAATATGTCGCTAAAATTTGGAGATATTCAGAGTGGAGTTTTGCGGCCTCGGACCAATCCCTACGCTGCCACTATCATTCTGCTCCTCATTGACGACCGCAAAGCCGGCCGGGAATTGATGCGACGCGCTGTTGGCGTGGTCAATTCGTGCGCGGATTTGGCGAGCAAGACCGGTGATGCCTGGGTGAGCCTTGCTTTGACCTTCCAGGGTTTAGAGACTCTGGGCGTGCCCCAGGAGTCGCTGGATAGTTTCCCCCCCGGAGTTCCGGCGGGGAATGGTCATCCGGGCTGCGGAGCTGGGCGATCCCGGGGAAAGCGCTCCCGAAAACTGGGAGAAGCCGTTTGGAACACCGGACATTCATGTCGTGCTTACGGCGGTCGCGCCGGACCCGGAGCGGTTGGAGGCGATTCTCGCGCGTGGTCGGAAGGCTTATGCCCAATTGTCCGGCATCAAGGCGCTTTGGCGGCAGGATTGCTATACTTTGCCAACGGGAAAACAACACTTTGGTTACAATGATGGAATTGGCCAGCCGGACATGGAAGGCAGCGGTCTTCCTCTCTCCAATCCTAAAATGCCCCCGATTAAGGCCGGCGAATTCGTGCTGGGGTGTTCCGATGAAATGGGCAACAACATCCACCCCAAACCAGATGTGCTGGGGCGGAATGGTTCATACACGATTAGCCGAAGAGAAACCCAAGGAACTGGCCGAACGTCTCCGGGCGTTCTTCCAAAGTCGGAGCGAGGACGTCGTCTAAGAAGGGCGGACAACAATTAACGGCATCATTAATCTTCACTTTAACCAGATCAACGAATCAGGATATGAACATGAAGACCCGCAAAAGCACCCTGCTTTGGAGTTCGCTGCTGACGGCAACGCTGGCATTGACCGGCTGTTCGACCAGCACCCCGATAACAGCCCAATACGAGTATTCCACGGCCATTGCGCCGGGCGTGGCTGTGTCGGACAAGATTGAAAGTTCCCTCGGCACCTTGAACTTGCGCTACGGCTATCCGTCGGCCGGCACCGTTGAGAAGATTTACGACAATCTTGACCGTTCGCGCGCGTTGCAGGCTTATCTCATGGCCATCCCCATCGTGAACCAGGCTGGGATGCGCGATTCAATTCGCAAGTATGGACCCGACAACCAGACGGATGTCATCTGGGAAAACCTGGTAGATGCGCGCACGGTGGAACTGACGGCGAACGACAACACCATTTACAACTTCGTCTGGGCCGACACGCACAAGGGACCGCTGGTCGTGGAAGTGCCGCCAATGGTTTTGGGCTTGGTTGACGATTTCTGGTATCGCTGGGTGGCCGACATCGGCATTACTGGCGAAGACCATGGGAAAGGCGGTAAATATTTGCTTCTGCCACCCGATTACAAAGGTGAGATCCCCGAGGGTTACTTCGTCGTGAAGCCAAGCACCTACGGCAGTTGGCTCGTGTTTCGCGCCTTCGTAGTTGACGGTTCTACCAAGCCGGGCGTGGAATCGGTGAAGGCGCATTTCAAGGTCTATTCCCTGGCGGATGCCGCCAACCCGCCCGCGATGAGTTTCGTCAACGGCTCGGGTGTGCCGGCCAACTATGTCGCCCCTGGTGATTATCAGTTCTGGGAGATGTTGAACAAAGTCATCCAGGAAGAACCATCCAAAGGCAGTGACCCGACCACGCTTGGTCTCTTCGCCTCCATCGGGATTGAGCAGGGCAAGCCGTTCAATCCTGATGCGCGCATGAAGGCCATTCTGACCGACGCCGCCAACATTGGCGCCGTGACCGCGCGCACCATCGCCTTCAAGATCCGCGGCAAGGATGCGTATTACTTCCCAAACAGCACCTGGCGGCTGCCGTTCTTCGGCGGCTATAAGTTCGAGACTTCACCCGGCGTAATGAACATGGACGGCTACATCTTCTATTATTACTTCGCCACCGGCGTGACGCCGGCGATGGAGATGAAGATGGTTGGCAAAGGTTCGCAATATCCCTGGTCCGTGCAGGACTCGGAGGGCAATCCCTTTGACGGCGGAAAATCCTACAAGATGCATCTGCCGCCCAACGTGCCGGTGAAGGACTTCTGGTCCGTGATCGTGTATGACAACCAGACCCGTTCCATGGTGCAGACCGATCAAAAGTCGCCGAGCGTGAGCAGTCAGAACAAAGATCTCAAGGTCAATGCCGACGGCTCGGTGGATGTTTTCTTTGGTCCCAAAGCTCCTGCCGGATGGGAAAACAACTGGGTGCAGACGATTCCCGGCAAAGGCTGGTTCATGATTCTGCGCCTCTACGGCCCGCTCGAACCGTGGTTCGACCAGACCTGGCATCCGGGCGAGATTGAGCTGATCAAGTAATTCAGGTGGTCCTTCGTTACTTTAACCAAAACGAAGGCTCATCAAAAAAGCAGTCATATAAACGTTTACCTGTCTCAAGAAGAGGACAATTAAGCGATGTCTGACCACGCATCCGGCCCCCGGGCCATGACGGATCCCGTAGTGGATATCACCGACATGTATGCCTTCACCAGCCCGACGCGGCCGGGCTTTCCATGGCCAGTCTCTTCCTTGCCGGTGGCGCATGCCTGATCAGCTGTGAAGCTTCCGCCTTGAAAATTGTCAGCAACGGTCGCGATCATGCAGGGACACTGGACGTGCATTTAGCGTATCACAATTCAGAATACTGCGTCTATTGCCCATGAATGGTTTTATGCTTACAGGTTGGAGCAACTTCTTCACCTTGACCGGGGCGGCTGGCGCGACGCTGGTCGGGTTGCTGTTTGTTGTTATCACGCTCAACACCGACTTGTCGGCATCCCGAACGCTGGAC
This sequence comes from Verrucomicrobiota bacterium, assembly GCA_037130375.1. Lineage (GTDB taxonomy): Bacteria > Verrucomicrobiota > Verrucomicrobiia > Limisphaerales > UBA8199 > JAPLUA01. The sequence continues at coordinate 7,600 of JBAXTC010000250.1, forward strand.
ATCGCACGCGCGTCGATGACACCAGCTTTATATAGCTTTACCGACGTGTTGCTCCAGAGCATGGTCGTGCAGGTGCCGTGGCAGTCCAATTGGCCAAGCGGTGCTATTTTCGTCGTGTTGGGGATTTGGGGCATTATTTATCGAATCAATAGAGTCTGGGTGCGGAATAGGCTCCATCTCAGGGCCATTCATGGGCTGGTCGACAGAATCTTCCACAACGCGGTTCCGGTCGCCGCCAGTATCATCCTGACCTCCGGCGGCGCGGGATTGATCGCTGGTGCGGCTTTCGCCCCTTTCGCCGTCGCGGGTTCAAGCACGCTCTTGCTGGTCTCCGGAATCTACCGAACCTGGGGTGAAACCTTGGCGTTAATCGGAACTCGGGACAAGTCTTAGCCGAACCAAGGTGTTTCTGATTGACGATGCCGATGGCAAAACGTGGGTCATGAAAGGTTTTCAGCTCGGCTTGGAACTGCGCTGGACATTCGAGGAATTCTCCAAGGATCCGGCCAGCCTCTACAAGCAACTGCCGCCCGGCTGGAAATACCGCACCAGGGTGCTCGACCAGAACTTGATAATGATTCCGCAAACCGGCATCGCCACGATCATGCCGGACGAATTCTTCAACGTTTACGACAAGACCGGTCCCTGCTATTCCAACTACAAGCCCTGCCCGGTTGCTTCGCCTGTGAAATGCGCGGGCTATTTCCAATCCTCCGAGGAAGTCGACCGCGAATTCACAACCTAGACGAATCAATAAGCCGGTCCTTGGAGAAACCGTCCCCAGGATTGCCGACACGCCTTATTATTGTGCCAGGCCAAGCCGTATTTCCTCAGGCGGATACGATTGATTGCCGGGAGGCTATTTGATGTGGTCATTTCCTGGATTCGTCACTTTTGTCACTTTTGTCACGGTGTCACAACCGTCACACGACCTCGGGGTCTGGCTAGCCCTCCCGCGTATTCAATGTCCCAAGAGGCTTATGTCACTAATGTTTCCCGCTGCAGCTTCTTGCCGGCGTTCTATGATCCCGGGTTGAGGAAGCGTGCTGACCTTGGGGACCTTTCGGACATCGCGGACCTTTACCCGGTCGTCCTCACATGCACAGCCCTCTTCGGCAGTCGTTCGGCTCTCCTTGCGTATCGGGCGCGTGCGCAGGGGTGGTTCGATGCCTGCAACGCCTGCAAGGTCTGCAGAACAGGCAATTTGCGCAACTGCCGCCTGGACGCCGGGCACACGCCGAGCGGAAGCGACGGGGTCGCGAAACAGAACAGCCACCGTCGTCCACTCCTCTGGTGGGCATGCTCAGCAGCTTGAGCGGGGAGATTGCGAACCACACGGACGGCAAAGCCTGCGACCGGATCCTCGTGTCTGACGCAATCGCCGTGGAATGGTGACTTCATCGTTAGTCACGCCCTTATCTGGACCGCCGAGTAAGTAGAAGTTATTGCAGGAGTGCCCGTGAATGTGACACTTGCGCCGGGAGTGACGCGACTCGAATGCCCGATCTCCGCCTCGCCCCGATATTTCAAGGGTCATGTCGTTCCGGACGACGGTTTGTCGGGGAAACCTGGAAAAGTCGCGACCCATGCCAGAGCCTATCGCAGCCGCTACAGAATCAACCCAACCGCCTGGCGCCGCCTGCGTAATAGCCCCCCCCCAGCACCTGGCGGTCGAAAACGCCCCCGCCGAATCCGAAAAATACCTGATTCGGAACCGCCGCCGCGTTCAGGTGCAGATAGGTGTCAATGAAACCGGAGATCAAATGGACGCGGGCCGGGTCCAACCG
>JBAXTC010000251.1:0-9382 GCA_037130375.1 Verrucomicrobiota bacterium
GACGCCCTTGGCGTCTCCCACCTTGCACTTCCGCTCGACCTTGGTTAGATATTGCGCTCGAAGACCGGCCCATTCCGCCGGCCTGCCGACTGGTTTGCTGAGATCCGCAAGATTCAGGAGTGAACAGTGAATTCGGCTTTGACAGATTCGCTCCTGATTGGCATGGTTGCGCCGCAATTTCCGAAGAAATCCGGAGATCGAGGGGCTGACACGGGTCAGCCGGACAACGAAGCGATTGGAATATTATGGCAGAACTTATTGGAAATCTTTTGGTAGCGCAATCGGGCGGCCCGACGTCCGTCATCAACGCCAGCCTGGCTGGCGTGATTCAGGAAGCCGGCCACCATGAAGGCATCGAAGAGATTTATGGCGGCGCCAACGGCATCTTCGGCATCCTGAATGAGGATCTGATTGACATCAACGAAGAGAAGGCCAGGACCATTCAGGGCCTGCGATATACGCCGGCGGCGGCGCTCGGCACCTGCCGCTACAAAATTGATTTCAAGAAGCAACCGGAGAAGGCCGCCCAGGACATGGACCGGCTCTTCCAGGTCTTTGAGGCCCACAACATCCGCTATTTCTTTTACATCGGCGGCAACGACTCGCAGGACACCTCGCACAAAATCCACGAGGAAGCCGCCAAGCGCAGCTACAACCTGCGGGTCGTCGGCGTGCCCAAGACCATTGACAATGATTTGCCGCACACGGACAACTGCCCCGGTTACGGTTCGGTGATCAAGTACAGCGCGACGACTGTTATGGAGGTCGGCATTGATGTGGGCAGCATGGCCACTGACGACGGTTCCTGCTGTATCATCGAGGTGATGGGCCGCTCCGCCGGCTGGATCGCGGCCGGCACGGTCCTGGCCAAACGCGGCAACCCGGCCAACCCTCCGCACATTATCCTCGTCCCCGAAATCCAGTACGATGTGGACGCCGTGCTGGCCAAAATCAAAGAGACGGTTGAAGCTTACCGATACTGCGTGATGGTGGTCGGGGAAGGCATCAAGAACAAGCAAGGCGAGGAGATCGGCGCCGACAAAAACCACGTGGATGCCTTCGGCCACCCGGTCCTGGCCGGTGCCGCCGAGGTCATCAAGAAGTATGTCCAGGGCAAGCTCAACACCAAAACCCGCACCGTCCTGCTCGGTTACGCCCAACGCGCCGCCGAGCATTGTGCCAGCCTGGCCGATTCCGCCAACGCCTTCGCCTGCGGCGAGGCCGCGGTGCGCGCGGCGATTCTTGGTCAAAGCGGCAGCATGGTCAAGATCGTCCGCACTTTGCAGCCTGACGGCTCGGTCAAGTGGAGCACCGGCCTCCAACCGCTGACGGACATCGCCAACGTCGAGCACTTTGTCCCGCGCGACTGGATCAGCGAAGACGGCTTTCTGCCGAACGAAAAGTTTGTTGAATACGCCCGCCCGCTGATCGAGGGCGAAGTTAAGTTCCCGGTCGAAGCCGGTTTGCCGAAGTACGTCGTGCTGGATAAGAGCAAGGTGGAAAAGAAACTTCCACCACGCTCATAAACTCACGCCTCCTCGACCACTTTCCAGCCCGCTGCGTCCGCGAGGGCGTACACGGGCTCTTTGAGGTCGCCATAGAAGGTGACACGGTGCCAGCTCCACTGGTCCCACATCCGGAAGAGCTTCTCGATGTCGCCAACGGGTTCAGCGCAGAGCTTCGTGCGGCATGCCCGGTCGTCCGGGTCATTCGCCACTGCCACCGCGCGGTGGAAGAGGATTTCCTTTCGGCTTTGCTCAAACTCCAGGCTGGTCGTCATGTAGCCTGTCGGCAGCAACGAGCGGATGGACGCCCCCTGCCGGTCTTCTGAGTGAGTCAGAATCTCGAACGGATTTGTTTTCCCCGCCGGGCCGAACGCCTTGTTGTGCGCCACGCAGTGCGCATAGATGATCTGCCGTTTCGAGGTGTCAATCACCGGGTCGGAGATGTAGCCCGGCCGCCCCTGGGTCAGCGTCGTCCCGGCCACCATCGTCGCGGCTGAGCGGACGTCGCACTCGCAACCGCCGATCAGCCCATCGCTGTTGAGTTGGTAAAAGCCCAGGCACGGATAGGCATGAATATGGCCGCCGTAGAATCCGCCCAGGCAGTTGATGGTGATTCCATTCGCCCCGTGCTTGGTCAGCAGGGCCTTCTCCGCCAGATACATCGCCGCCGAGGTTTCGAGTGTCTCGCGGGTGACGCCTTCGATGCGCTTGGCCGACTTCGTCCAACGGTCAGCTACCGCCCGGGTTTCGTCTTTGTCGGCCAGTTTCCATGCCTCGTTGAGTTCCGCAAATGGAATCTGTTCTATCTTAATCCCCATGATCTCGGTTGCCGGCGCCGAGTTCTGATCGCGCACGGCGAGGATTTTGGTTTCCTTCAGACGCCGGATGCACTCATCCCCTGAAAGACATTTGACCGGGTCCATCTGGCCGGCCATGCGGCCTGCGCCCGGTGTGCCGGCCAACCGCACCCGGGCGGTAGCCGCGGCAAAGTCAGAAGCGGCCCCGCCCTGCTTGGCCACTTGGAAACACTTCACCGCTTCCACCAAATCTTTGGTTTTGGAGGAAGCGACGAACCCGACGTTTGGCGCCTGGCTGCGGAGGAAGGCGGCATTATAGACCAGAAAACCTCCGCTGCCGCCAAACTGGAAATCGGCATACAGGACCGGCTTGCCGGAGGTCGCGAGAGTCTGGACCACACGGTTCCAACAGTTCATCTGGTAAACGAGGTAACCATCAATGCCCCCCAGGGCCTGGTCCTGCTGAAGCAGCGCTTTGGCCTGCTCCTCGCCGGTGGCCAGGGATACGATGAATTCAAACCCCTTGCATTGCCGGGTCAGCTCGGCGTTGATGCGGTCCATGACTGGCCGGAAATCGAAGCCCTTGTTGGGCCAGTCGGGTCCGGTCTGTTTCTGGCCGTGCAAGGCATACACCACGCGGATGCGGGTTTTCTCCTTCGGCTCGGCCGCTTCGAGCCATGTTGGAGCGGCAAGCGCACCGAGCGCGCCGGCGGTTGCGGCGCCTGCTCGGGCGAGGAAATTGCGCCGGTTCATGGGACATCCGGCACAGCCGGAGATGAGGTTCGTTGCTTTCATATTTGCCTTTCGTTGTTTGGAGCAGTTTCAAGCTTTGAGGCCACAATTGGAATGAGCCGGCCCGGCCGCAATACTGGCTGGAAATTTGCTCGCTAATGCTGCGCAAGGTTCGGAGAACTTATTGCTGATGCCGCTCACATGGGGGAGCCTATTATGCGCGGGAGGAATGTCAAGCGCCTCAAAACAAGTCCCAGTAATCCGTGCTCCGTGCAACTCCGGCTTTCGGGCTAAACGCTCCGGCGGCCTATTTCCGAAAGAATTCTTTTACCACCGCGGCCACCCGATGGGTTTGCGCGTCGGTCATTTCGGGATAGATCGGCAGGCTCAGGCACTCGCGCGCAGCTTTTTCGGCAACGGGAAAGTCGCCGGGCTTGTGGCCCAGGTGGGCGTAACACTTTTGCAAGTGCAGCGGCAGCGGGTAATGCAGGGCGCAGCCCACGTTGCTGGCTTCGAGATGCTTCTTGAGGTCGTCGCGGCGCGGATGGCGCACGACGTAGAGATGATATGCGCTCTCGGCATAATCGGCCTCGCGCGGCAATTGCAGCGGGGTATCCGCCAGCAGTTCATGGTAGCGATGCGCCACGCGCCGCCGCTCCCGGGTCCAGGCGTTCAGATGCTTGAGTTTCACGCCGAGCACGGCACCCTGGATGCCTTCCATGCGGTAGTTGAAACCGATCTCGTCGTGATGGTAGCGCTGGGTCGAGCCGTGTTCGCGCAGGGAGCGGGCGCGAGCTGCAAAGGCCGGATCGCTGGTGACCAGCCCGCCGCCTTCGCCGTAAGCACCGAGATTCTTTCCCGGATAGAAACTAAAACAGGAAATCGCGCCAAAACTGCCGGCCACTTTTCCGCGATACCTGGCACTATGCGCCTGGGCGCCGTCTTCCACGAGCGGCAGATTGTGTTTGCGGCAAGTCGCCAGGATCGGGTCCACATGGAACGGATGTCCGTAGAGATGCACCGGCAGCACCGCCTTCGTGCGTGGCGTGATGGCCCGTTCGATGAGCTTCGGGTCCAGATTGAAAGTCGCGTCGTCAACATCCACATAGACGGGCTTGGCGCCAACGTAGGAAATGGCCCAGCTCGTCGCGACGAAGGTGTAGGGGGTGGTGATGACCTCGTCGCCGGGGCCGACCTTGAGCAGCAACAGCGCGATGTGGAGCGCCGAGGTGCCGCTGTTGAAGCCAACGCAATGTTCCGCACCGCAGTACCGGGCGAAGTCCTTCTCGAACTGCACCACGTCCGGGCCGAGACAAAACGAACAGTTGTCGAGCGTGCGCGCAATCGCGACGTCGATGTCTTTACGGATTGTCCGCATTTGAGCGGGCAAATCGAGGTAAGGGACAGGGGCAATGGGTTCAGTTTGGTTTGGCATATTCAGGAGGTTAGTCGGGGTTTTCTTTTAGCCATTCCGCAAGTTTTTCCTGCCATTTGGGCCAGTCGTCTCCGTAATCTGTATCGAGGAAAAACCCGAGCATTTCTTTGGCATCGCCGGCTTTGGGGTGCTGGGGGGTGCGGGCGACCTCCAGGAGCGCGGGCAATTTCAAGCCGTTGGGCCGGTTCAGAGCATCGGCCATCAGGGTGTCCAGAACGTCAGCCGCGAGTTTGGGATTCGCCAGGAACTGGCCCATTGGCGCATAATCCTCGTTCGGCAGCAGGTTCGAGAGATGTTTGGCAACTTCCACCTGGCCGGCCTCCGGCAGGCGCGGGAACATCTCCAGCATCTGCTTTGCCTTGTCCGACGTCTTGCTGTCGGAGCTCAGGATCTGATCCACCTTCTCTTCCCAATGCGTGGCGAGTTCGGCCGAGGCAGGCGGCATCTCCGTTGTCTCTCCATCAGTCAACGGCTGGGACGGTGACCTCGGCGGGCGCTTCGAGAAGAAAGACCCGGAATTAGTTTCTGCCGCCGCTGGGGAGGGGGGCTCGACCGCAGCCGACGGGGTGTCGGTCTGCGGGCCTTTGCTGCGCACTCCGCCCAGGACGAGGGCGACGAAAACGATTCCCGCAACGGCGCCCAGTCCTGTCAAAACTTTCCACCCCGTGCGCACGGTTTGCCCGAACGAGCTACTTGGTGGCCGGTTTCTTCACGGGTTGGGCAGGCGGTTGGTCACCTGGCAGTCCCGGCATCGCGGAGGTCTCCGTCGGCCTTAATTTCTCATCCAGGATTTCCACTCCGGCTTCTTTTCTGAGCTTTTGGATGTAGTCCGGAAGTTCTTTTTGCATCGCCTGCTGGGCCAGCCCCTCCTTGAGGTCGGCGGCGGCTTCGGCGAACTCAACTTTCTGAGCCGGAATCTTTTCGCTCAGCTTGATGATATGATAGCCGTACGAGGAGTTAACGATGTCGCTTACCTGGTTGGTTTTCAGCGAAAAGGCGGCGGCTTCGAACTCCGGCACCATTTGGCCGCGGGCGAACTTGTATTCGCCGCCTTTATCCTTCGAGCCGGGGTCTTCGGAGTATTCCTTGGCCAGTTTCGCGAAATCCTCGCCATCGCGGGCGCGCTTCAGGAGGTCTTCCATTTGTTTGTGTTTGGCAGCTTTTTTATCCTCCGAGAGATCAGTTTGAGTGGCGGTGTCGCGGGTGATCAGCAGGATATGGCTGGCGCGGACCATTTCCGGTTTCTCGAAACGTGCGGGGTTGGCGTCGTAGTATTTCCTGGCGTCCGCGTCGGTGATGTTGACCTTGAGCACGCGTTTGGCTGTCGTTTCGGCGGTCAGTGCCTCGGTCCATTTGGCCAGCACTTCCTCACGGGTGGCGCCCATGAGTTTCAACTGCCGGTTGAGCGCCTCATCCGAACCCATCTTGGCCTTGGCATCCGCAAATCGTTTTTCCGCCGTGACTTTGGCCTCTGCCTTGTCCGCGTCGGAGGCTTTGGCCTGGAGAAGCTGGACGTTGATCATCTGTTCCAGGATTTGACGTTCTATCTGGACCGTCTGCTCGGGCGGGACGGGACGGCCGCTGGCGGCAAGCTGCGATTTGGCGCGGATGACATCATCGTCCAACTGGCTGCGTGTGATTGCGATGCCTTTGCCTTTGGCCACGAGGGTACTGCCAAAGAGATCGCCGAGTTTGGCGGCGGGTGCCGCGTTGGTGGGGGTTGATTCGGCGGCCGGAACACGCCCGGTCGTCAGCCCCGCAACAGCAAGCAGCAGGACGAGTGACTTTGTCATTCTTTTCATTAATCTGTTATTATCTGTTATTTGGTTCTTTTGTTAATTACAATTTGACTACCTTGACATTACTGATGTCCGGATCCCTTTGAATCTCGTCCATGACTTCGGCCGGTGGCACGCTATCCAAATTCAAGACCGTTAAGGCTTTGCCGCCGACAGTATCGCGGCTCAGGCTCATGCTGGCAATATTAACATTGTGCCGGCTCAGCAGCGTGCCGAGGTAGCCGACAATGCCGGGCCGGTCTTTGTTGACCAACAGGAGCACCACGCCGAACGGCACAATCTCCGTTGGCTGGCTGAACAGTCGGACGATGCGCGGATTGTCCGGCGACCCAAAGAAGGTGCCGCCGGCCGAAACCAGCTTCTCCTCGCCGCGAAAGGCCTGCACGTGCAACCATTCGTTGAACGTGACCGGCTCGCTCGAACGCTTCTCTTCCACCGTCAGCCCGAGCGTGGAAGCGATGCTGCGCACATTGACGTTGTTCAATTCCTTCACTGAGACGCGCGACAGGAACCCCAGCAGAATGGCACGCGTCACCGGGTCGATGTTGGGCAATTCCTGCGCTTTGCCGCCAAAGGTGATGTGGAGGCGATCGGCATGCGGGGGCGCAAGTTGGGCCAGCAGCTTGCCGAGCTTTTCCCCGAGGGTAAGGTAGGGCTTGATCTGTTCGTAGGTCTTCGCGTCGAGGTAAGGCAGATTGACGGCGTTGCGGACTTCGCCCGTGAGCAGGTAAGCGGCGATGACTTCGGCGACTTCAATGCCGCATTTCTCTTGCGCTTCGTGAGTGCTGGCGCCCAGGTGGGGCGTCAGGGTAATGGCCGGATGTTTACGAAACGGATGTTCGGCCGGCAGCGGCTCGATCGCATAGACATCGAGCGCGGCCGCGGCGACCTTGCCCGAGTCCAGAGCGGTCAGCAGGTCGTTTTCCACAATGATTTCGCCACGCGCACAGTTGACGATGCAGACCTTGGGTTTCATCTTCGCAAACGCTGCTGTATTGAGCATGCCGCGCGTTTGGTCGGTGACCGGCATGTGTACGGTAATGAAGTCGGCATCCCGGTAAACGTCGTCCAGGTCAGGTATCAGTCCGATCCCCATCGCCTTGGCGCGGGCATCCGTCAGGAATGGGTCATACCCAACCACCCTCATCCCGAAAGCCAGGGCGCGTTTGGCGACCTCGCTGCCGATTCGGCCCAAGCCGAGAACCCCGAGCGTCTTGCCGGCGAGTTCGGACCCCTGAAACTGTTTGCGGTCCCACTTGCCGGCGGTCATGGAAGCGAACGCCTGGGGCACCTTTCGCGCCAGGCTCAGAATCATGGCGAAGGACAGTTCGGCGGTGGAAATGGTGTTACCCCCGGGCGTATTCATTACCACAACACCCCGTTGCGTGGCGGCTTCAACATCAACGTTATCGATGCCGACCCCGGCGCGGCCGACGACGCGGAGCTGCGACGCCGCTTCGATGACCTTGCGCGTCACTTTGGTCTCGGAACGGACCACCATGGCGACGACGTCCTTGACCACGGGCAGCAATTCCGCTTCTGACAGCCGCTTTGGCAACACGACGACATCGAATTCCGGACGCTGTTGCAACAGGGCTATCCCCTTGGTCGAGACGGGGTCACACACTAATATCTTCATAAAAGAAGGCTAACTTTACGCGATGGCAGTCCGAAGGTCAAATAAACACGCTCGCAACCTGGCAATTCCATTCTGGGCAACATGACGGTTTGATCGTTGGATTCCTGCGGCGGTGCTTCGGGAGATTGGCTTGCCTTTTGTTCTTCGGCTGGTCGGCGACAAGCTGAATCAATCGAGGGCCGCCAGGCGGGTGGCTTGCTTTTCCCATTCGGGATTCAGCTCGGCAAGGCGGTGCTGAACGTCCACCAACTCCCGATTGATGGCCTGGGCGCGACCGGGGCTGTCATAGGTTTCCTGCTTTTCGAGCTCCGCAATAATCTCGGTTTGGCGGGCTTCCAGGGTCTGGATCTCTTTTTCCAGCTTATGCACGACTTGCTGCTGGACCTTGCGTTGACGCGAACGGGCCTGGCGGTGCTCCGCTTCCAGACGCTTTTGATCCTGGCGCGAGCTCGTAGAGAGGCTTTCCGCAACGGCCCGGGTCTTTTGGCTTGGATGCGGAACGCGTTGGAACTCGGCATCGCCGTCGGAGGTCAAGCCGGCGCGTTCAGATTGCGGCTTGGTCTTGTCCAGGTAATACTGGTAGCCGCCGGGGTAGTGCGTGAGCTGGCCGGCGTTGACGTGGATGACGTGGTTGGCGAGGGCGCGGATGAAATAGACATCGTGGCTGATGAAGATAAGCGTGCCCTCAAACTGATCGAGGGCGTAGGCCAGGGCGTCGATGCTCGAAAGATCCAGGTGCGTGGTCGGCTCGTCCATCAATAGCAGGTTCGGCGGGTCCAGCAGCAGCTTTACCAGCGCCAGACGGCTCTTTTCACCACCGCTCAGCACGTTGACCTTCTTGAACACATCGTCACCGCAGAACAGAAAACAGCCGAGAAGTGTGCGGACGAATTGCTCGGTCAGGCGCTGCGGTGTGTCGAAGGCTTCCTCGAGCACGGTGTGGTCCGGGTGCAGCATGTCCACGCGATATTGCGAGTAATAGCCCGCTTTGGCATTGTGACCGAGGGTGCGGGTGCCGTCCTGTGGCGTCAGAACGTCGGCCAGTATTTTCAGCAGGGTCGATTTGCCCGCCCCATTCGGACCCACGAGCACAATGCGCTGACGGCGCTCGGCCTGAAAATTCATCCCGCGATAGACGACGTTGTCGCCGTAGGCATGGTGGATGTTTTCGAGCTTGATGACCTTGATGCCGCTGCGCTGCGGCTGAGGAAAGTTGAAATCGAGTTTGCGGTCGTCCCCGGTCGGGGCCTCGACTTTGTCCATGCGCTCGATTTGCTTGAGTTTGCTCTGCGCCTGGGTGGCTTTGGTGTTCTTGGCGCGGAAGCGGTTGACGAATTCCATGAGCCGGCCGATCTCGCGCTGCTGGTTCTTGTAGGCGGCCAGGAGCTGTTGCTCGGCCGCTTCGCGCTGCACGAGGTACAGTATCGGCGGGACTATGCAACAGCACATGGCATACTACCAATGTCCGAAAATAG
>JBAXTC010000252.1:0-9376 GCA_037130375.1 Verrucomicrobiota bacterium
TTCAAGGTTCAAGGTTCAAGGTTCAAGGTTCAAGGTTCAACGGTTCAAGGTTCAAGGTTCAAGGTTCAACGTTCAGGCGTTCAAAGGCCCCCTGTCTTCCCGTCTTTCCGTCTTCCCTGTTCACAGGCTGTGACAGGGTGCAACTCTGTTGTCTCTGTTGTCTCCTGTGAGTTCAGTTGAATCATGGGTTCCAGCTTTTTGAGCATCAAAAAGTCAAAGCCTGGTTGACGCCTTTTCGAGGTTTATCAGTTAATGAGAATGATTCCGGTGAATTGCTGGGGGTTTTTCAGCAGGTTTTTTTGCAGTCAAAACATGCAAAAGCTGCCTCGCTTGTGATATTCTCCCGGGAAGCTATTAGGCGAGCGGGATCCAGCGGGCCGGTGACTTTGTTCCCTCCTTCTCCGGCATCGAGCCGGGAAGCGCTTTTTGAAGTGGAACCGCCCTTTGCGGCTCTTTAGCTGGCCGGTGCGGCGCTCAGTTTGGCAGTCAAACCGCTTGCCAATTCCCAGGCGGCGCGGCGCAGCCAGCGTTTTACATTGCAGGCCGCGCCGATGAAGTAGTTTTGGAGCTTTGCTTTGGGCAAACCCCGATAGCGAGTCCGCCGCAAACCGTGGGCGCGGACCAACTCGCTTTGCGTGCCTTCGATCGCATTGCGGTGTTTCACGTCATCAACCGTGGGGACCAGCGGGAGGACATCTTCCGGGACGACGAAGACCGGCAGAGGGTCCTGTGTACGGAACAATTTGAATTTACCAACGGACGCCCCTGGTCGCAACCCGGCAAACACCGTGTTTTGATTCCCAGCCGAAGGCAATCCGCCTCACCGCGTGTTCACCAAAGTTCACAGCAAAACTCCCGGCTCGATGTGGAAGTGCCATGCCAGCGTGCGAATATGATCCACCGTCAGCCGGCGTTCGCCCCGCAGCAGCTTCGGCCCCATGGATCGGTCGCCGCCCAAAACCCGCGCGAGATCAGCGGCGGACATTGCATGTTCTTCCAGCAGGAACTTGAGCGTGTCCAGTGGCGTGCCTTTCGGCCACTTCACCCGCACCCGGTCATAGGCTTCAATGAACGAACTGACTGCTTCGAGATAATCCACCTGATCCGCCGTCAACCGTTCCTCAAAGCCGAGCAGCGGCTCGATGGCCTGCCGAGCGGCGGCGTAATCGGCGGCGTCATGCAGCGGACGCGGAACATAACGCTGGCAAAGCCCCGTGTAATCCTTCGGCAAGGTCGCGAAGGATTCGGCACTGGCAATGGTTCGCATGGTTGTTTTCATAATTCGATTTTCCAGTTGTCTTTGCTGTATTCAGCATGGGACAGGAACCGCAGGGCGAACACCATCCCCGTGTTGAAGTGTCCTCAAAACCTATTCCTGTCAACGCGGAAAATGAATGCTCTGCCGAACGCAATCCGCCGGTTCCTGCGGAGCGCGGTATGTCTCAAACCGCAGCGCAAAGTACCTGCGGGCGCCCCAAAACCAATTGCTTATCATTTCTTACGTATCGTAGGTTGAAAGCCTGCTGACGCACCGAAAGTGGCCAAGGATGGAAGGTGGGAGCCTTCGGACGGTCTGCCGACTGAAAGTCGGCGATACGGCAGGTTGGAAAACCTGCGCTACGACCCTGGCAAGGCCGACAAATCTGCAAAACGGCAGCAAGCGGTGGCGCGGTTCTTTGCTGCATCCAGATGCTTGACTCGACAGGCTCGCCTTCGCAAGTTATGAGTCTAACCCGCGCCAACCGCGGGCAAAGAACTTATGCCAATTTATGAATACGCCTGCCCGAAGTGCCGGGTGATTTTTAGCTTTCTGTCCAAGCGGCTCAACCCTGGCCGCTCGCCCGCTTGTCCCAAGTGCGCTAACAAAAAGCTGACTAAGCAAGTCAGCCGTTTCGCCATGTCGCGCGGTCTCAAAGAACCGGCTGCCAAGCCGCAAACCGAAGAGGGCGAACCGCCGATGCCCGATTTTGACGATCCGCGCGTGGAGCGCGCCATGATGGAGATGGAACGGGATATGGAACATCTGGACGAAAACAATCCCAAGCACATGGCGCAGATGATGCGCAAGATGAAGGATTTGCTGCCTCCCGGCACCGTGCCCAAAGACCTCGACGTCGCCATCAAACGCCTCGAAGCCGGTGAAGACCCCGAAAAGATCGAGGAAGACATGGGCGATCTCCTCGGTGATTTCATGGGCGGGCCGGGCGAAGAAGGCGGGATGGGCGGAGGCGGCCCCTACAAGCAGGATAGCGGGCTGTATGATTATTGATCGTCGTTACATGGTTAAATGAGAAGCGTTTCCGGCCTTTCGGGGCGCCAAGGCTGTCTCGTCAACTCTGGAGCCAAATAGCTTTGTGACGATGCAACCAGGCGACCTGCCAACGATGTAACTATTTGTTTGTGGCACACCTTCACGAGAAAATCGATTTTACTGTCGCCGTCTTCGTCGTCCACGGAGGCAGAATACTCATCATTCACCACCGCAACTTGAACAAGTGGCTGCCCCTGGGCGGTCATATCGAACTTGACGAAGACCCGGAGGCTGCGGCGTTACGCGAAGCCAAGGAAGAAAGCGGGCTGGAGGTCGAACTGCTTGGCGAACGTCCGCCCACCACCGAGCCGGGCACCCGCGCCCTCCTCGCCCCACGCTTTCTGGACATCCATCGCATCAGCGATACCCACGAGCACATCGGGATGATTTATTGGGCGCGACCTAAGAACGGCACGTTGACCCTCGCCCCTGATGAACACCACGACATCCGCTGGTGCTCAGCCAAAGACCTGGACCAACTCGAGCCTCCCATGAGCAGCGCCGTCAAATGGTATTGCCGGAAAGCGATTGAAGAAGTTGTCGGCTGAGAGTCGGGGCTAGAGGGCTGGGAAATGCCCGATGCACCCCTTGCCGCAATCCACAACACGCATCACGTTTCACACTTCAAGCCTCCCCATGCCACGGCGCCGATTCAAGCCCGGTTACTTCATCCTCGAAGGAATGAACTCCTTCGCCGTGGTCTATTATTGTTACTATTTCTATTTTTACATGCAGAAGGTGTTTGGCTTCGGGACCAAAGCCAACCTTGCTCTGGCGGCGCTGAGCGGAGCGATATACACGGTTTTTTCCTGGGTGGGCGGGAAGTTCGCTCAACGCTTTGGCGGCTTTACCGCGCTCAAGCTCGGCTTCGGTCTCATGATCGGAGCGCTGGCGGCTGGCACGTTGCTCTCTTCTGCGCCGGGGCACATCCTCGTCATGTCGGTCGTGTTCGCCGGCATGTGTTTTACCTGGCCCACGCTCGAAGCGCTGATTAGCGAGGGCGAAACGGTCGCCGGTTTGCCGCGCATGGTGGGGATTTACAATATGGTGTGGGCCGGCACAGCCGCCGCGGCCAACTTTGTCGGCGGCGCGATGCTCCAAAACTTCGGGCTGAAGAGCTTGTTTTACATCCCGATTGCCATTCTGCTCTGCCAGTTTGCTCTGACCCTGTGGCTGGAATACAAAGCCCGACAGGCCACTGAGCGGCATGTATTGGAGCAGGGGTTACACCCGCCGCCCGAGCCTCCAGCCCGCGAAGCAAATTCCCGGTCGCTGGCGAAAGCCAAACTGTTCCTGAACATGGCGTGGTTGGCCAATCCGTTTGCCTACGTCGCTATCAACACGCTCATTGCCGCCGTCCCCGGGGTCGCCAAACGGCTGGAGCTTTCGACCATGCTCGCCGGATTCTGCTGTTCGATTTGGTGTTTCTCTCGCCTGGCGGCATTCTTCGTGTTATGGCGCTGGACCGGCTGGCATTACCGATTCCGCTGGCTGCTGATCTCGTACGTAGCGATGGTCGCCAGCTTCTCCGCGATTCTGATGGCGCCGAACGTCGCTGTATTGGTGTTCGCGCAAATCATCTTTGGCGTGGTAACGGGTCTGATTTATTACTCTTCCCTGTTCTATTCGATGGACGTCGGCGAGGGCAAGAGCGAGCACGGCGGCTTGCATGAGGCGGCGATTGGCTTGGGGAATTTTGCTGGCCCGGCGGTCGGCGCCGTGTCGCTCTATTTTCTGCCCACATCCGTTAACAGCGGGACGCTGGCTGTGAGCGGGTTGCTACTGCTGGGCCTTGGCGGACTGTGGACCATCTGGCGCAGGGGGAAGAGAAGGTAAAGCCTGAAAGCCCTTGCAAACAGGCTCGATTTTGCTTACTCCTAGCCCCATCGATTTAATTCATTTAACGCAGTTAACTTATTATTGAACGAATCCATGTCATTACTGGCTGGCAAATTGGGAATTGTGTTTGGCGTTGCCAACAAACGCTCCATCGCCTGGGCTATCGCGCAGGCATGGCACGCGGCGGGCGCGAAGCTCGCCTTCACCTACCAGGGCGAACGGCTGAGGGAAAACGTCGAGGAACTGGCTGGCGCCTTTGGCAGCGACATCTTGATCCTGCCGTGCGATGTGACCAAAGATGACGAGATCGCCAGCGTCTTCAAGGCCGTCGGCGAAAAGTTCGGCAAATTGCACTTGCTGCTGCACTCAGTCGCTTTCGCGCCGAAGGACGCCCTGGAAGGCGAATTCGTCAATACCAGCCGCGAGGCCTTTCGCGTGGCCCACGATGTCAGCGCCTATTCTTTGGTCGCACTGGCACGGGTGGCTGCGCCGCTCATGCCGGACGGCGGCAGCCTGGTCGCCATGACCTACTACGGCGCAGAGAAAGTCGTGCCGCATTACAACGTGATGGGCGTCGCCAAGGCTTCGCTCGAAGCCAGTGCCCGCTACCTGGCATACGATCTGGGGCCGAAAAAGATTCGTGTCAACTGCATCAGCGCCGGGCCGGTGAACACGCTGGCGGCGCGTGGTATTTCCGGCTTCAGCGAGATGTTAAAACATTATGAAGCTCACGCCCCGCTCAAACGCAATGTTCTGCCAGAAGAACTGGGTGCCACCGGACTGTTCCTTGCCAGCGACGGCGCGGCCGCAATTACGGGGCAGGTGATTTACGTGGATTCCGGATACCAAATCATGGGGATGTAGGCGGAAAGGAATTCTACAATACAGGTCGGAATTTCTTGAGCGGAACGGCTGATCCAAGAGAAAGCGCAGCTATGAGTGAGTACCAATATTACGAATTTGCGGCCATCGACGGACCGATTTCTGACGAAGGCCTGCGGTATGCCCGGGGTTGTTCCAGCCGTGCCAATGTGTCGCGCGTCGCATGGCAGAATACCTACACCTTCGGCGATTTCCACGGGAGCGTTGACACCCTGCTCAAGTATTACGACGCCCACTTCTACATCGCTAACTGGGGCACGGTTCGTCTGGGTTTGGCCTTTCCAAAGGGCGTGATCGCCCCGGATGCGATTCAGCCATATCTTCGGGGACGCGAACGGCACGAGAACACATTGACGATCAAGGAGATCGGCAACAGGTGTATTGTTTGGTGGGAACACAACGAAGAAGGCGGATTGGGGTGGAGAGAAGGCGAAGGCCTCATCGACCAACTCATCGGGGTCCGCGAGGAACTGATGCGAGGCGACTACCGGGCCTTGTTTCTGGGATGGCTGGCTGATTTCGATCCGGACGAGTGGCTGGATCCCGGGGACGGCGCGGTTGTCATGCCCCCGATTCCAGCAGGACTCGATCAGCTTAGCCCCGCGCTGGAGGCAATAATCAAACACTTTCCTGTGAATTGTGATGCGCTCGCTGTAGCTGCTGGACTGTCTCAAGCCAGCACACCGGATCGCATCCCCATAGCCGCAGTTCTTGAGCGACTCTCCGTGTCCGAAATGCGCGCATTGCTTGCCCGGGTGGCCGAGGGTGGTGGGGCGGGCGTGATGACTGAATTGAACCGACTGACGTATCCACGGGCGCAAGTCCCGGTCGGCCAAGCGATGAGGTGCATAGATCTTGCCGCCAAAACCATCGAGACTCGGGAACTACGACGGAAGAAGGAGGCCCGAGCGGCGGCCGCAACGCGACAACGTAAGGCAGAGCTGCGTAAGCAGCATCTCGCCTCTATCATGCAGCGATCAGACACTATATGGTCGGACCTCGACCCTCTCATGGATCAGAAAATTGCTTCGGCCTACGATCAGGCGGCCGACCAACTGCAGGAACTGTGCGACGCTTATGCACAGGCCGATGACATCGGCGGCTTCCAGCAGAAGCTCGCTGGATTTCGACTTCGATACTCGAATCGCCCGGCTATGCTGCGCCGGATCGAAAAACTGTGACTGAACTATGGCAACGAAGCCCATTCAAATCGACCGTGACAAGCTCCGCGCGGAGGTTCGCAAGCTCGGAAACGAGTGCGTTTTCTCCATGTTGGACGACGCCATCGACCTTTTGCCCCCGGCTAAGCTCTGCAAAATCGCAAAGAAGTACCTCGATATGAAGGAACTGCGCCCGGACGCGGAGAAGCCGACGAGAGCGAGCCTGCTCGCCGACGTGAAGCGTTTTGAGAAGGCCAGTTTGGCTGGCGATTATTACGAGTCATTCGGCGTCAATTCCAAGAACTCTACGGAAAAGTCCGCCGGAACGAGTGCGTGGATTCCCGAGTACCGTCGGCTCCTGGATTGCTGTGTGGGCAGCGCAGAGAAGAGCAATCCGGCGGAGGTGCGTGAGGCCATGGATGTCCTCTTCGGCCTGCTGGATTACATCGATGAAGGCCACGACGATGTCATCTTCTTTGCGGACGAGGGCGGCTCCTGGCAGGTCGGAGTGGACTGGGCCAGGGTGTTGCCGGTTTGGTTTAAGGTTCTCTCGGCCACGGCGGAGCCGGAGGAGTATGCCGAGCGGATCATGGCCTTGCTTTCCTGCCACTACCACTACAACCGCGACAAGATGCTGGTGATCGCTCGCCTAACAGCAACGACGGACCAACGTAAGGCCCTCGGAGAGGTCGAAGGCGCGTAGCGCCGCAACTGCAAGAGGCTACGCAGCACTAAAGAAGAACAGAATCGAACTTATGATCATGCAAGTTAAACCCGTCTCGGGACGAACCGAAAAACCTGCGCCCTGAACACAAGAGCATCCAGGAATGGCTCGGTCGTCCTTTTGATCCCGAATCCTTTGACGTCGCGAAAGCCAATTATTGGTTGCGAAAGTTAAAGTGGCCCCGTGTGACCGAGAGTCAGCTTCGCAAGATACTCATGGCCCGGGACGGCTATGACGAATAACGCACCCCACCTCGCGTTGCGCAAACGAACTCCCACAATCTTGCTGAGCTTGACTGCACTTGTTCCGATTTGTGCGGCGGCAACCGCGATTCCCTGCCTGGGCGGGGAATCGTCTCTGCCACAATTGGGCCGGGCACCCGTGGAGGTAGTGGTTGCTGCACTGAGCCCGCGGGAAAAGGTGGGGTTGATCGTGGGCGACGGCAGATTTTTGCTGGTCGAGGATCCGGCCAAAGCCGGGAAAGGTGTGGGCATGGTCATCGAGAACGGCAAATCGCTTCCGGCGGTTCCGCGGCTGTCCATCTTCACGTCCGTTTTCAGCGACGGTCCCGCCGGCGTGAATCAGCATCCTCTGCCTCCAGGCGCCACCGCTCCGCTTTACACGACGGCGTTTCCGATCGCGAGCTGCCTGGCCGCCAGTTGGGATGTCGATGTGCTTCAGCGCGTGGGCGAAGCGATCGGCGACGAACTCCTGGCGTATGGGAATGATCATGACCGCCTACAACAAGGTGAACGGCTTCTACGCACCCGAGAGCCTGGATTTGTTGCGGACGATTGTCCGCGGTGAATGGGGATTCACGGGGCTGTTCATCACCGATTACGATGGCGAGGGGAGTGCGGTTGCCAAGGTCCGGGCGGGCGCCAATCTCCTCATGTCCGGTGCCCAGTCGGAGTTCGATGAACTACTCGCGGCGCTGAAGGACAAGACACTCAGCGAGCAAACGCTGGATGCCAACCTGGTTTATTTGTTGAATTTGAAGCTGCATTCACCCCGCGCCTCGGGCCACGTGCCCACCATGAAACCGGATCTTGCGGCCCACGCGCGCGTCGCGAGGGAAACGGCGCTGGAAGGAATGGTGCTGTTGAAAAATGCGAGTCACACGCTCCCGCTGCTGGGCGTTAAGACCGTGGCTGTGTTTGGAAAGATGTCCTATTTCCTGGTCCATTCCGGCACGGGAAGCGGAACGGTCCGGAGCAGCGCGTATGCGGTTTCCGTCAACGACGGACTCAAGGCGGCGGGATACCGGGTGTTGCCCGAACTCGAAGCGCCCTACCTGGCCTTCAACAAAACAATCATCGCCGACAGTCTGGTGCCGGATTACTTCATCGATCCGCCGGAGAAAACTACGAGAACGGATACATCCCCATCTCCGATCTTGAACGCACGTTGCTCCAACACGTGTGTGAAACATTCCATGCCGCGGGCAAGAAGGTGGTGGTGGTCCTGAATGTGGGCAACGCCTTCGAGACCGCCAGTTGGCGGGAGCTGCCCGACGCCATATTGCTGGCTTGGCAACCCGGCCAGGAAGGCGGGCAGGCCATCGCCGATGTGCTGTCCGGCAAGGTCAATCCGTCCGGCAAGTTGCCGGTCACTTTTCCAATGAGTTATGGCGACGTGCCTTCGGCGCCATATTTCCCGGGGGAACCACCCGAGGCGCCGGTCAACTCGTTTTACAACGAGGGCATCTACGTGGGCTACCGTTGCAGGCCGGCGAGCACCAGGAAGTCGCATTCACCCTGGACCTGCGGGCGCTGGCTTCATTTCAAAGCGGAGCGAGCGCCTGGGTTGCGGATGCGGGGACTTATCAAGTGCGCATCGGTTCGTCGTCGCAAGACATCCGCCTGCGGGCCTCCTTTGCGCTGGCGAAGCCGGTGGTTGTCGAAAAAGTCAACGACGTGATGTTCCCCAATTGTGCAATGCAAGAGCTGCGGTTGAAGAAACATCAAGGGGCGCAGAAACCTCAACAATGACGGGCGCGAGGCGACAGGAACTCGCGGACCACAGTTCTAGTTGGGGGACCAGCTCAGAAGGAAGCTCAAGTTCATCTGGGCGATCCTTCCGATTAAAGGCTGCAGGCGCGGATAACTCATGCTACAAATGCGCCAATGAATGCTTTGCAACCTAAAACTACCGGTGATGTTGGCGTCTTCCAGATCGGTGTTCTGATCCTGAGTTTAATGCTCCTGTGCGCGCTGGCGATAGACACTCTTTTTCAACTGCCTCGCGAGGTGCAGAGCGTCATCCAGATTGCGGATACCGCGATCTGCGGGATTCTCCTCACCGACTTCTTTGTGCGATTTTATCGGTCCGAATCCAAACTAGCTTTCATGAAATGGGGATGGATTGACCTTGTTGCCAGCATCCCCAATTTGGAGGTATTGCGCTGGGGGCGGATGGTCCGTGTTCTTCGCGTCATACGGTTGCTAAGAGGTGTCCGTT
>JBAXTC010000253.1:0-9339 GCA_037130375.1 Verrucomicrobiota bacterium
ATGATTACTGCTTTGGCGAAGGCGGTGTATTGATGAACCTTGTCTTACTTAAGTAATTTATTACGAGTAGCTTGCAGCATCGTGGAGTGGGGTGGCACGTCCTATGCCTTCCATGTGAGGCGGTCGTCTTTATCTGACAACCATAAAGAAAAACAAATATATTATGAGCGAAATCGTTAATCCTGTCACACCAGCGAATCCTGCCCCATGTGCTTGCGCCACCGCGCCAAAAGTACAGCCAGCGGCTGCCCCGGCAGCTCAACCTCAGACCCAGCCCGCAGCCACCTCTGCGCTGGATGCTCCCAAGGCGCCCAAACGCAACTTTCGAAAGCGCTAATCGGGTCGGAAGCTGGATACCGCGCGGCGTCGCGTGGTCGTAGTCTTCAGGAACTGGCGTCCCTTGGAGGAAGAGTGGCGCCGGTTCTCTTTGTGCTTGAGAACTCGAACTCCAACAATTGGCCAGGAATACCTTCGAGGATTCCGCCCGATTCGTAATGCACGCAATGGCTTCATATTGGGGCTGCACGCGGGCGGAGCCAAACAGTGCAAAGTCTGCACATTTGCTACCGCGGCGCCACGGGCAAATTACTTTGTAATAATACTTGAATAATGCATCGGCTTGTGCTATAAGAAGTTATGTTTGTTCACGTTTCCGTGGCATGAAATTAGCACTCCTCAACCCAATGAATAGTTCCCTATGAACGATGTATTACCGAATCTGTTAAAACTCCAGACGTTGGAGTTTGGCGACGTTACCGGCAAGAATGTTGATGCGCAAGCTGCCGAATTGCGCAGCAAACTGCCGCAACCTGTTCTCGACCACTATGACCGCCTGCGGGTTCGGGGCAAGAAGGGAGTCGCTATCGTGCGCAACCAGGTATGCGCCGGCTGCCACATGCGCGTGCCGATCGGCCAGATCACGGTGCTCATGCGCGGGGAGGATATTCAGCTCTGCGAGATCTGCGGCCGCTACTTGTATTTGCCGGACCCGGCGGAGAATGAGGTGCCGAAACCTGTGGAGGCGCCAAAACCGGTGGCCAAGCCGCGCAAGCGCCGGGCACTGGTGCCAGCCGCCTGACCACCCGATTTTTGCCGGTTTTTCTCGGCCCAAGCTGACGTTTGGATACCAGCTTACGCACATGCCGTCTGAAGCGACAATCCCCATCGCTGCCCCGGTCACACTGGCGGATTATACCCAGCCGTCGTTGGTCGTGCCGCGGCTGCGCGAGCGGGACACGGCCGGGATTATTAGCGAATTGAGTCGGGTCTTGCAGCGCCAGGGGTTTGTGTCGGACCTCTTGCCGTTCTATCATGCGGCGATGAACCAGGAGTTGCTGGCCAACACGGCGCTCGAATGCGGGCTGGCCTTTCCGCACGCGCGTCTGAGCGGGGTCAAACAACTGCAATTTGCGTTTGGGCGCACCCCCGAACCGGTCCTTTGGGGCGCAAGAGGTTCCTGGCCGGTGCAATTCATCTTTCTCCTGGCTGTCCCCGCTACGGATGCGGCCAGTTATTTGCATTTGCTTGCCAGCCTCGCCAAGTTGGGGCAGCAAACCGGGCTGTTGGCCGAACTCCGCGTCGCGGAGACCCCCGAGGCCATCCTGGCCGTGCTCGATCAAGTCAGGATGCGTCAGGGATGAACCTGCCGTCGCCCACCTTGTTCCTGCAACTTGCTCTGTGCGCCTATGGTTTCGGAGTGGTCGCGAGCCTGCTGGCCATGCGGTGGGAAAAGTTCGCCAACGGGATCGGGTTTGGCAGCGCGACAGTGGCTGCCGTGTTTGGGATTGGAGCGGCGCTGACGGGGCTTACTTCCGGGCCGGGAAATGGCGGGGAAAGCTTTGCGTTATGGCCTTCGCTGATTCCTTACCTTCAGCTCACCGTCAAGCTCGATCCCCTGGGGGCTTTCTTCGTGCTGATCGTTTCCGTCCTGGCGCTGGCGTTGTCGATTTATTCCTTTGGGTATGTGCGCGGTTTCTACGGACGGAAGAATGTTGGCGTGCTCGCCGCCTTTTACAATGCGCTGTTGCTGGCCACCACGCTGGTCTTCACCGCCTCGAACGCATTCTTCTTTCTCATCGCGTGGGAAATCATGGCGCTGACCGCCTATTGCCTGGTCAGCTTCGAGCACGAAAAGCCGGAAGCGCGCAACGCGGGTGTGTTGTATTTCATCATGTCGCACGTCGGCACCGGTTGCCTCATTCTCGGCTTCCTGCTGCTGTTTCAGGCCGCGGGCGGCCAGGCCCCGGGCGATTACGGATTTGAAACCTTCCGCACCCTTGGCGACAAGCTGTCGCCGGGCCGGCGCGACGCGGCTTTTCTGCTGTTCCTGTTCGGCTTTGGCATCAAGGCCGGTATTGTGCCGCTGCACATCTGGCTGCCGGTGGCGCATCCGGTGGCTCCGAGCAACATCTCGGCGTTGCTGTCCGGGGTGTTGATCAAGACCGGCATTTACGGATTGACCCGCGTTCTGTTCGACTTTATGGGCACGCCGCCGAACTGGTGGGGCGTTACGGTGTTGACCATAGAGACCGTTTCCGCCGTTCTGGGCGTGCTTTACGCGCTGATGGAGCATGATCTCAAGCGCCTGCTGGCCTATCATAGCATCGAGAATATCGGAATCATTCTGATGGGATTGGGGGCCGCCCTGATGTTTTTGCACACCCACCACCCGGTGCTCGCGACGTTGGCGCTCATTGCGGGACTCTATCACACCATGAACCACGCGATCTTCAAAGCGCTACTCTTCCTGGGCGCGGGGGCTGTCCTGCACGCCACGCACACGCGGAACATGGAAGAGATGGGCGGCCTCATCAAGCGGATGCCAACCACCGCCTTCTGTTTCCTCGTCGGTGCGGTGGCCATCTCGGCTCTGCCGCCGCTCAACGGGTTTGTCAGTGAGTGGCTCACTTATCAGGCCTTGCTGCAGGGATTCGGCACAACAGACAGCCTGGTGCGGTTAATGTTTCCGCTGAGCGGCGCGATGCTGGCTCTCACCGGCGCGCTGGCGGCGGCATGTTTCGTAAAGGCGTTCGGGATTACGTTCCTGGCCCAGCCGCGCAGCGACCACGCCGCGCAGGCCCACGAGGTCGCGCCAACCATGCTCGCTGGCATGGGGCTGCTGACAGCAGCCTGCATATTCCTGGGGCTTTTCCCAACCCTGTTTCTTAAACTGTTTAATCCTCTGACCGTGCAGCTTCTTGGCCAGCCGCTTCCCGGCTTTCTCAGCGAGGCCGATGGATGGGTGCTGGGGAACACGCAAGAGATGGGCGGCACGGTCTCGACGCTGGGAATCGCGTTAATGGGGATATGCCTGCTGCCGGTGCCGCTGGTGTTGTGGCTGTTCTTTGGCCGCCAAACGAAGGTGCGCATCGGGCCGACGTGGGATTGCGGTCTGAAAGGGTTAACCCCGCAGATGGAATACACCGCCACCGGTTTTTCCAAGCCGATCCGGATGATCTTTAAGGCATTGTTCCTCCCGCGGCGCGAGGTGCAGCGGGAATACGACTACTCGCCCTATTTCGCCAAGAACCTGCACTTCGAGAGCCATATCGAAGAGGCATTCGTCACGCGCCTCTACCGGCCCTTGAACCGTGGCATCTTGCGTTTCTCGCGCCGAATGCGGGGCCTGCAGGCTGGGAGCATCCAAGCCTACCTCATCTATATCTTCATCACCCTGCTTCTGCTGTTGATGTTTGCGTTATGATGTTTTCGGTCCTCGCCATCTTGCTTCAGACGGCTCTCTTGCTGGCTCTGGCCCCGCTGGTCAGCGGCTGTATCAAGAACTGGAAGGCCAAGCTGCAAAACCGCCGGGGACCTCGCGTGTGGCAGCCATACTTCGACCTGGCCAAATTCCTGCGCAAGGACATGGTGATCTCCGAACATGCGTCATGGATTTTCCGGGTAGTGCCTTATGTGCTGTTCATCTCGACCCTGCTCGCGGGTCTGATGGTGCCGATGGTGAGTGTGTCCGCACCTTTGAGTCTGTTTGGCGGCGCGCTGGCTTTCGTCGGGTTGCTGGCGTTGGGCCGTTTTTTCCTGGCCCTGGGCGGGCTGGATCCGGCCAGCGCCTTTGGCGGCATGGGCAGCAGCCGAGAAATGACGATCGCAGCCGTGGCTGAACCAGCGCTGATGCTCGCCATCTTCACGGTGGCCATCGCGGCCCACAAGTCCACCAACCTCAGCCAAATGCTGATCGCCGCGCAGGGTCCGACCTGGAAGCTGCTGAATCCAGCCCATGTCCTGGCATTTGCCGCCCTCTTCATTGTTCTGCTGGCCGAGACGGGTCGCATCCCCATTGATAACCCGGCCACGCACCTCGAGTTGACGATGATTCACGAGGCGATGATTCTTGAATACTCGGGCCGCTACCTGGCGCTGGTCGAATGGAGCGCATCGGTCAAACAGCTTGTTCTGATGGCCTTGCTGGCGAACATCTTCTTCCCGATTGGCATTGCCACGGACTCGAGCGCGGCTTCGCTCGGGCTGTCGCTGGGCTGGTTTTTGGCCAAGCTGCTCGCGCTCGCCGGCGCCGTGGTGTTGGTGGAGACAACCAACGCCAAGCTGCGCCTGTTCCGGGTGCCGGATTTGTTAAGCGCCGCCTTCATCCTGGCCACGCTGGCGCTGCTCTCGACGTTCCTGTTCCAGTAACCTGAGACTCAATGAATTCTTCGGAATCTGAACTCGCATCGCAGTTGATCACGTTGTTGGCCGCCGGGATGCTTGTTATTCAACTCTTGATGGTGGTGCAGCGCATGTTGCTCACCAGCATCCGGCTGTTCGCCCTGCAATCGCTCATGCTCGCCGGCATTGCGGCCATCGTGGCCTTCTTCCATGACAACGCCATCCATGTGTATTGGGTGGCGGGCCTGACGCTGATTGGCAAGGTGTTCTTCCTGCCGTGGCTCTTGAATCGACTGGTGCGGCGGATTCAAATCGACCAGGAAATTGCTCCGCTGCTGAACTCGACCGCTTCGATGTTGCTATGCGGCGGATTCACGTTGCTGGGCTACATCGTGGCTCGCCCCTTCACATCGCTCGAGCGGCTGGGCAACAACACGCTCGCCATCGCGATCACTCTCTTGCTGACCGGATTCTTCCTCATGTTTAACCGCCGGAAAGCCATCACGCAAGTGCTGGCCCTCCTGACTGTAGAAAACGGCGTCATGCTCTCGGCGGTCGCACTGACTTCCTACGGCATGCCGCTCGTGGTGGAACTGGGCATCTTTTTCGATGTCATGGTGGCTGTCATGGTTCTCGGCATTTTGGTCTATCGCATTCGTGAAACCTTCTCTTCGATGGATGTCAGCAAACTAAGCCAGTTGAAAGGATGATGCTGCTGATCCCCATACTGCTGGCGCCGGCGGCGGCAGGCTTGTTTTGCCTGCTGGCGCGGTCGCGCCCTGCCATGGCGCTGGCGAACATGCTCGCTTTTGCCGTCACGGTCGGCCTCGGCGTGATGTTGCTGCGGAAGGTGATCGAGCCGCCGTACGTCGTCACCGAGTTTGAGGAGTTCTTTCGCGCCGACTCGTTGAGCGCCTGGATGGTGCTGCTGATCTCGGTGGTTTCGCTGGGAACTTCGCTCTATGCCGGACAGTATTTTCGGCGCGATCTGGCAGCCGGAGTGGTAACGGCGGGTCGGGTGAAGGAGTTCTTCGTGCTGACGCCCCTGTTCGCCACCGGCATGTTTCTCGTCGTGCTGGCCAACAACCTGGGCGTGATGTGGTTCGCGTTGGAGGCCACGGCTCTCTCCTCGGTCTTGCTGGTGGCGTTGTACAACCGGAAAACCTCGCTCGAGGCCGCATGGAAATATGTCATCCTGGGCAGCCTCGGTTTGGCTCTCGCGCTCTTCGGCACAGTCTTCACCTATGCGGCTGCGGTCAACAAAGACTCCGCGATGCCCAGTTTCAACTGGTCCCACTTGATGTCAGTGGCTGGCCAGCTTGACCCGCGGATGATCAAACTGGCGTTTGTTTTTGTGCTCGTGGGCTACGGAACCAAAGCAGGCCTGGCCCCCATGCATACCTGGTTGCCCGATGCGCACAGCGAAGCGCCTTCCCCCACCAGCGCGATGCTTTCCGGGGTGTCGCTCAAGGTCGCGCTCTACGCCCTGTTGCGGTTCCACATCCTGACCACGGCCTGCCTGGGTTCCTCATTCAGCCGCACGATGCTGCTGGTCTTCGGGCTGGGTTCGATGTGCCTGGCGGCTCCGTTCATTCTTGTGCAAACCAATCTAAAACGGCTCCTGGCATATTCGAGCCTGGAGCACGTCGGGCTGATTTGTGTCGGCATCGGCCTGAACTCCCCAGTGACCATTTTCGGCGCGCTCCTGCACATGGGGTATCATGCTCTGACGAAACCGGTGCTCTTTTTCGCCGCCGGCAACATTCACCAGAGTTGCCACACTTTGCAAATGCGGCTGATTGGTCCCGGCATCGCCAAGCTGCTTCCGGTGACGGCTGTCTGCATGGGGCTGGCCGCGGTGGCGGCGACCGGCCTGCCTCCCTTCGGCTTGTTCTTCAGCGAGATGACCGTCTTGAACGGCGGCTTTGCGGCCGGCCACACCTTCGTAAGCACGGTCGTGCTGGTAGCGCTCCTGGCGGCCTTTTGCGGAATCCTTTACCAGCTTACTCGCATTTTGCTCGGTGTGCCGAAGATTGCGCGAACCAACGCTGTGGCCCCGTCCGCCGGGGCCCCGGCCATGGTCCTGATGCTGGCAGCGCTGCTGGTGTTCAGTATCTGGCTGCCTGAACCGTTGCTTGAAGTAATGAAGCGGGCGGCGGGGATTATTGGGGGCAAATGAGTTGCATGTGTTACATCGTGGCATCGATATGGTTGTGAGAGGTGCGCGATGAATATCCTGTCAAGCTTGAAGCCGATCCTGGCCGATCTGACCGAACGTTTCGGGCCGCGAATCCAGGCTGTCCACCACGCCCGCCCAAACGAGGTCTATTTCCATGCCCAAATGGAACTGGTCCCCGGATTCTGCGCGCAACTTTATAAGAAATGGAATGCGCGGCTCGTCAGCCTCTTCGCAGACGATGCGCGTTCCCAGGACAAGACGTTCCATGTTTACTACGTCTTCGCTCTCGACTCGGCTCACGGCTTTTTCATTTTGCGCATCCCCGTGCCGGCAGAGCGCCCGTTGTTCACGTCCCTCACGAATGCCTTGCCGGCCGCTAACTGGCAGGAACGCGAGATTCAGGACCTCTTCGGACTCGAACTCGAAGGCCATCCCAACCCCCGCCGCTGCGCGCTGCACGACGATTGGCCCGAGGTGTTTCCGCTGCGGAAGGATTTTGATTTGAAGACCGTCCTACCCCCATTCCAGGGTGAGCGGCACAAGTTTCGGCAGGTTGAAGGCGAGGGCGTATTTCAAGTGCCCGTCGGGCCGGTACACGCGGGCATCATCGAGCCAGGCCATTTTCTTTTCAGCGTCGCGGGCGAGCCGGTGCTTTATCTGCAGATCCGGCTTTTCTACACGCACAAGGGCACCGAAAAACTCTTCGAAAACATGCCCGTGACGCATGGCGTCCAGCTGGCCGAGAGCATTTCCGGCGATTCCAGCTTCGCCCATGCCACCGCTTTTTGCCACGCTGTCGAGCGCGTCACCAGGACGGAAGCCCCGCCGCGCGCTCGCGCGCTCCGCACGGTCTGTCTCGAACTGGAGCGGCTCTACAACCATGTCGCCGACATCGGCGCGATTGCGACTGACGTGGCTTTCGTCGTGGCCAATTCGCACGCCATGCGGCTCAAAGAGCGCGTGCTGCGGTTGAACGAGCAACTCACCGGCAACCGCCTCTTGCGTGGCATGGCCTGCCTTGGTGGCGTCCGCCGCGACTGGGACGCCGAGGATCTTCAGGCCATTACGCGCTTTGTGGCTGAGCTTCGACCAGAGTTCGATTCGCTGGTGGATTTGATCCGCGAGTCTTCCTCGACCCGTGACCGGCTCGAAACCACCGGCCTGCTCAAACCCGAGATCGCCCGCGATCTGGGCGTGGTCGGCATCGCTGGCCGCGCCTCCGGCATCGATCGCGACCTGCGCCGGGACTTTCCCCACGCTGGTTACGACCGGGTAACTTTCACCGTGCCGGTCTATCGCGAGGGCGACGTGCTGCGGCGCATGCAGGTCCGCATCGACGAAGTCCGACAGTCGTTCTCGATTATCGAACAGGTTTTGGCCGCCCTGCCCGAAGGACCGACGCGGGTGACCGTTCCCGCCTTGCCGGCAAATGAAGTCGCTCTCGGCTATGTGGAAGGCTGGCGGGGAGAAATCTTCCATTGGATTCGCACCGGCGGCGGCAACCGCCTCGCGCGGTGCAAGATTAAAGACCCATCGCTGCAGAACTGGCCGGCCTTGAGCGAGGCGATCCTCGGCAACATCGTCCCGGACTTCCCGGTGGTGAACAAGAGTTTCAATCTTTCCTATTCCGGTACCGACCGATGACGAATCACAGATCGCCGATTACCAACTGCCATGTTTGAAATCTTGCGCAAAAGTTTGACCACCGGCGTCGTTACCTCGGCTTACCCGCAGACGCCGGCGGCAGTGTCGAGCCGCGCGCGCGGACGGCCGGAGATCGACTTCGCCAACTGGAAAGACGCGCGGGCGGCGACCGCGGCTTGTCCGACGAATGCGATTGCCTGCGCGGATGAGGGTGGGATGCGCACCGTGACGTTGGATTTGGGCAAGTGTGCTTTCTGCGGCCTGTGTGCCGAGGCGGATGCCCAGATTCGGATGACGAACGTTTGCGAACTGGCTGCCAAACGCAGGGAACACCTGATTACCAAAGCCAAATACGAGATCAACTCCGGCGGCGCGCACCAGAAATTCCTCAGCCCTGAGCCCTCAGCCATTAACCTTCCGGCAGCATCGCTCGATTCGCTGGGTGCGCAACTGAAAGAGCGCATCAAAAAAGTATTGGGTCGCTCGTTGCATATCCGCGAGGTGGATGCCGGCTCGTGCAATGGTTGCGAGATTGAAATTGTCGGGCTCAATAGTCCCGTGTACGACGTCGAACGTTTCGGCATTCACTTCGTGGCCTCGCCGCGCCACGCCGACATGCTGCTGGTTACCGGCCCCGTCTCGCGCAACATGGAAATGGCTCTCCGCAAGACCTATGACGCCACCCCCGACCCACGAGTAGTCGTTGCGGTGGGTGCGTGCGGTTGCGGCGGCGGCATTTTCGGCGTGAATTACGCCAGCCTGGGTGGTGTCGATAACGTCATCCCGGTCGATGTCTATATTCCCGGCTGCCCTCCGAATCCGCACGCGCTCATCCACGGCATCCTGACTGCCGTCGGCAGAATGACCGCAAAGTAGGACAGGCGTCCCGCCTGTCC
>JBAXTC010000254.1:0-9332 GCA_037130375.1 Verrucomicrobiota bacterium
TCGAGTTCGTAAATCGCGCCGGGTCTATTCACTTGATCCAGGATGCCGTCACCAATTCGCACGTAAAGGCCGGAATTTGAATTGGTTTCCTTGGTCTTGAAGATAAGGCGGATTTGGCAATTGCCGAACCGTTCTTTTTGATAAACGAGCAGGCCGAGTCCTTTTGCGTCCGGTTTGGTTCGCAAGGCTCCGTTGTCAACCGTCCAACCTCCGTACCCGATATGAATCCAGTTTGTGTCTAGCTCTCCATTCGTGATGAAAGGCAATGGACGCCACGCGGTGGCAGGATCGGCTGCCTGAGCAAAACCAAGCGCGAAGGTTAGGATTGCAACAAGGAGCAACTCTGGGTTGCGCATGGAGTTTCTGATGGGCATTTGGTTTTTGAGACTGACGCCGATTAAGGAGAATTGCTTTTGCGCTGCATTGACTTACAACGACTTTAGGGTGCCGAAGGGAGAATGCAAGCTCATTGTCTAGCAGGTCAGACCTCGATTGTCCACGGAGCTCGCATGGGCTGATGGATGAGAGCGTTGGCTTTCTCGTTGTCGATGAACCGTTCGGCCGCGGGGTCATAGCGGAGCGGACGGCCGGTTTGGACCGCAATCTTGGCGAGGTTCACCAAAGTGCAGGAACGGTGGCCGTTGATTTCATTCAGGGCGAATTTCTGGCGGGTTTTGACGGCTTTGATGAAGTCGGTGAGTTGGGGTTCGGGTGCGGGAAGGGCACTGAGTTTATCCTCCAGGTTGGGGATATCCGACTCCATATCCTTGCCGAGTTTGCCTTTCGGTCCCGTGATATATGCAGCGCCTATTTGTTTGTTTTCACCGTCGAGAAGGATTTCGCAGCCGTCAGCGTATTTTAGCGAAATACGACGCCAAGGCAGGACGGCGTCGAGGTCCTGGGGGTTGGTGTCGGCCTCGATCTGGACGGGGCTTTCGTTATCTTTACCAAGGAAGTACTGGACAGGGTCGAGGTAATGCTGGCCCATGTCGCCGAGGCCGCCGCCGTCGTAATCCCAATAGCCGCGGAAAGTGCCGTGAACGCGGTGGGGATGGTATGGTTTCTTGGGGGCGGGACCCAGCCACATATCGTAATCGAGTTCGGGTGGAACCGGTTGGGGGACCAGGTCCGTGCGGCCGCACCACGCATCTTGTTTCCAGTCAAAGCCGGTTGTTCCGCCGACGGTTACTTTGAGTGGCCAGCCGAGCAAACCGCTTTGAACGGCTTTCTTGATCTGGGACATGCGCACGCCCATACCGTAGAAGCTGCCCTCGAAGCGGAACCAAGTGTTGAGCCGGAATATCCGCTGGTATTTGGTGATGGCAGCTTTCACGGCTTGTCCTTCGCTGATGGTGCGGCTCATGGGCTTTTCACACCAGATATCCTTGCCCGCCTTGGCGGCGGCGATCGAGATCAAGGCATGCCAATGTGGGGGAGTGGGGATATGGACGATGTCAATATCCTTGCGCGCGAGAACTTCGCGGAAGTCCTTGTAACCCTTTACCCCCGGCCCAGCCTGGTTGAGGCCATTCTGGAGGTGTTTTTCGTCCACATCACAAATCGCGAGAAGTTTGGACGTTGGATTAATGGATTTGAGATGGCCTTGTCCCATGCCACCGACTCCAATGACCGCTTTGGTGAGCGTTTCATTGGGTGAGGCATAGCCCGGCCCACCGAGGACATGACGCGGCACGATACAAAGCGTTCCCAGGACGGTGATTGAGTTCCTAAGGAAATCCCGACGAGTAAACAGGAGCCGTTTTTTCATAGT
Organism: Verrucomicrobiota bacterium; assembly: GCA_037130375.1. Lineage (GTDB taxonomy): Bacteria > Verrucomicrobiota > Verrucomicrobiia > Limisphaerales > UBA8199 > JAPLUA01. The sequence goes on from JBAXTC010000254.1 coordinate 1,772, forward strand.
TGACCGCAGATACTGATGGGAAGTTGCGTCTTGGCGCGCCCGCTCTACTTGACACGCTGCGGGTCAAGGAGAATTGGTTTCTGACTTCACATATCTTGGTTGCATAACTTGGTTGCATAATATTATCACCGGCCGGCTTGTCAATCGGAAGATTTGCCGGCAATGTTTGCCGCGGCCGCGGCGGATTCAAAAACCAGCAGATTTGTGGCCGCCGACGGCAGTCGGCGCTGATCTCAGTAATTGAGGAAAAGTGCGCCGACTCCCGTCGGCGGCTACGATTTTGCAGGTTCTTGAATCCGCCCTGCGTGTGGGGAGTCGCCGTGAACTCGACCTAATCCTGGGGTGGCGTGACCGGGAGGGGAGTTGCCGGGACTGGGGCGGGAGCAAGGGGCGCATCCGTCGCCGTTTCAGACTCTGTGGACGATGCCTTGGCCTTCGGGGTGGCGGTGGCGGTGGCGCTGGCGGTGGGCACAGCGTCTGACCCAACCATTTCTTCAGACAAAATAGTAATGGCGATTCGGCGGTTGCGGGATCGGCCTTCAGGGGTCGCATTATCCGCAATCGGCCGGAACTCGCCGTACCCAACCGCGCCAAGACGCCGGGGGTCCACTCCGGCGCTCTCGGTCAGGAATCGCACGGCGGCGGTGGCTCGGGTGGTCGAGAGTTCCCAGTTGCTGGGGAAGCGGCTTCGCGCCGCGGGCCTGATGGGAATGTTATCGGTGTGGCCGATGACGTGAACCTTGAGGTTGGGATGCTGCGCCAGTATCGCCGCCACTTTCCGCAAAACGCCGGCGCCGCCCGGCTTCAACTCCGCTTCGCCGGAGTCGAACAGGATGCGATCGACGATATTGACCGTCAGCTTCCCTTGCAGTTGAGAGATCGTGACATCCTTGGATTCGAGGGCCGCGCGCATTTCGTCCTCGAGGCTCTTATGGGTCTGGACGACGGCTTCCTTTTCCTTCGCTAACTCGTCGATGCGGACCTGGCTTTGGGTGAGTTTATCCTTCATCTCACCTGCCTGGTCCTCAAGCTTGGCCGCCGCCGCCCGCACGGCGGCGAGCTCGGCCCGAATCTGCTCCACCTCGTACTTCTTGCCCCAGGAGGCATAGCCAAGCAGGCCCAGCAGCAGAAGCACCGTCAGCACACTCGCGATTATCCAGGTCTCTTTGGGCATGACAGAATCTCAATTCTCAGCCGAATGCAATCCGCCGGTCCCGGCGCGAAAGGCGATGTTCATGCGTTCGAGATTGTCGGGGATCGGCTGGGCACAGTTCCAGTAACACGCGCCGCAGTGGACGCATTTTTCGCGGTCGAACGCGGGCACTCCAGCCTGGCCGGGAGTGATGGCCTGGCCCGAACAGAGTTCGATGCAAATCTTCGTGCCGCACTTCTCGCACAGCTTCGGATGAAGAAAGACGACATGGTCGGCATAGCCGGGCGGCGCCTGGACTTTGCCGCCGAGCAGCAGTGCGTCCTGATGCGACACGAGCAACTGGCCGTCGTAGGGAATCGCCGGCCAACCGCAGCGTTGCATGAGTGTGCCATGAAGCGAGACGCCTTTGATGGCGCACTCCTTGCGCAACTGCTCGATGTCCTCGGCGGAGATTCGGTCACGGTAGTATTCCTCGATGGCAGGTATGCGTTTGTATGGCGGCACTGGCTCGCCGGCGAGGGTGAAACGCCCATTGGTCAAGCCTGCGAGGGCCATGCCCAACATCCCGCGCACCACGCCCCCTTGAAACCCGTCGCGTGATTTTTCGGCAATGCGGGCTTCGTCCTCGATCCAGCTCGCCCTGCGCCGTTTCACGTAGGTGTCCTCGAGATTCTGCTTTGTAAACGGCCTCTTCGATTTCAAGAGTTCGAGGACACTGTCAGCAAGCTGCGTGCCTGTCGTCCATGCCTCGTCAACACCCGAGCCGGTGAGAACGTTGGTAGTGCCGGAGCCTTCGCCGATGCGCGCAAAGCCGTCGCCAACCAGGTGCGGTTCGCCGCGGCGGCCGGATTCGCCGAGAGTCTTCGCGCCCCACGAGCGAAGTTTGGCCCCTTTAAGATAACGCCAGAGATAGGGGTGGAGCATCCAGTGCTGCAGGTACCGATACGCCGTCCGCATCGGGCTGTCGAACCACGACGGCACGAAAATCCCCAGCGAAGCGACACGGTCGGGGTGGACGTAAAGGAACCCGAAAATCTCAGGTTCGGGGAAGCCAAAGGTGTGGAGCACGGTGCCGGGTTTGAGGGGAGAGCCTTCGGGCAAATCAACGACGAACTTCATGCCGACAGCCCAGTCGCGCGTGTGGTGGCCCTGGGGCAGACCGAGCTGAGCATCGAGTTGCTGGCCGATGGGGCCGACCGGGCCGTCGCCGATGACCGTGAGAGCGGCATGAATGTCCATGCCCGGCATGAAACCGTCACCGGGCTTCCCCTGTTTATCGACGCCCTGATCGAGCAGTCGGACGCCGACGACCTTGTGGTCCTCCCAGAGCGCTTCCGACACCGGTGTGCCGGGCCAGATTTGCACCGTGCCCGTGCTCTGGACCTGGGCGCTCACCCACTGCATAAACTGGCCCATGGAAAGCACCAGCCCGCCGGTCTTGTGTAGAAACGCCGGCGCCCACGCCAATTCGAGCGCGTTATGCGCGCACGGGAGTAATCCGCTAAAGGCCCGAATGCAGGCATCCGCCGCGCGCAGCACCCAGGAGCGACGGCTGGCGCCAACCGGGTCGAGCAGATAAACCACTTTCTCTTCCGTGACGGACGCAGCCATCGGTATTTGCTTGGCATCGAGGTCGGGAAAGGTCGCACGCAGTCCTCGGGCGCGCGTCACGACGCCGGATACGCCGAAGCCGAGGTCATCAGAGCGCTCGTAGCAAATCACTTGGGGCGGCGAACCCGGCATGGCGGCACTCTCGACCACGGGCGTGCCGTCGGGGTTGACGAGATTTCTCGAAAGCGTGGTGAGGAACCCCGCGGTCGCCGGTCCGAAGCCGACGCAGACGATATCGACGTCCATGCGCTGGCGGTCAATGGCGGGATGCTCGTGACTTGAGTTCTGTGGAATCTGCAATTCGGAAGTGCTGGTTGAAGTGCTGGTTGGTCAGATCTCTGGGTTCATCGTGAAGCCTATTTGCGCGAAATGGTGATCTGTGGTTAAGGCATCGTTGAGCTTTAGCTCGCGCATGACGGCGAAACTTGTGCAATCGGTGAAGGAGAAATCCTTGTCACGATAACGAAAGAAGATCCCGCGCGCTTTCTCGGCACGAGCCAAAGTGATAAACTCCCAGCGCAATCTTGGACTGTTGTCCACCTGTTGCCACCAAGCCTCTGCCGCCGCGATGCCGAATCTAACGCGAAGCAGCGTCAGCGTCTCGTCAACGACATAATCGGTCGTCAACAGCAGGCCACCTTTCTCCAGCCAGCGATCTCTGGCGGCGCTTGACTTCTGATGGCCTGGATCGCCCGCATTCGCACAAGCGATCCAACCCGCGGTGTCCACGAACAGGCTTCTCATTTCCCGTACAACAACGCGTCGTGATCTGCAGCGGAGCCATCGGTCGAATGTACGACCGGTTTGGCTTTGTAAAGTGGGTCGCTAATCAAGGGGCTTGTCAGGCCCTGGGTGGCGTCCACGGGAACGAGTTGGAATGCCGGGCGGCTGCGGTAGAGCACGGTGAAGCGCGCCCCGTGACGCACTTTTTGGACTAAACTGGGGAGCGAGGCCCGAAGTTCCTTCGCGCTGATAAGCGTATTCATATCAGTTTCATGTTAAGTTGAACCACGGTGCGCGTCAATGGTTGGTCACATCGGATAATCCAACGCCTCCGGGATCATCACCTTCGTCAGCGCCTCGGCGGCACGGTCCTTTGCCAGGCGCGCGCCGGTCAGGCAGCCGTCCACTTTTATGCGCAGTCGGACGAACGTTTCGAGACCGGCGAAGCTGACACAGGGACCGGCCTTGCGGGGATGCGATTCGTTGGTTTCCGTGACATCGGCGTAGGCGCGGGCGGAGCCGTCAATGCCGGGAATAATGCCTTCCAGAGACGTCAATTCCTCCGCCGAATAGCAAGCGTGGCAGCCCGCCTCGTCCCATTTGGGATGCCGATTGTAGCCATGCACCAGTTCGGCGCAGATGCGGCCCACTTCACCAGCCGCTCGGGCGCTTTGAACGTCGGCCAGGTCGGTGAAGAAGTTGACGAAGCCGGCCAGACCGCCGGCCAGCGCCGGGTTCGCGCCCCCTTTCTCTTCCAGTTCGATGATGTCGAGTATGAACTGCCGGGCTGCCAGCAGCCAGCAGAGGGCGTCGGCGAGCGGGAAAGTGACGCTCTGACGGCTCTTGTGATAGAGCTTGTCGCCGTTCGCATCGGTGGCGGTCTGGAGATGGTCGAGGGTCCAGAGCCAGAGCTTCATCGCGGTGGCCAGCGTGCAGGCGCCCGTGCCGGGACGCTCGGAAGCGATGCGGCCCATTTGCCCAATCCACTGCCGGTATTGGACCAGGAATAGCTCGTTGGTCATGGTGATCGAAAGCTGCAGGCGCTGCACCGCCTCCGGCCCCTCGTAGGTTGCCTCAAGCTGCGCGTCCATCCATTTCTGGCCAAGGAATCCCGGGCAGTCCTCCGTGACCCCGTAGCCGCCCATCAGGCTGACGGCTTCACGCATCATGTTCGCGCCGTGGCCAGTGTTCCATAACTTGCAGGCAGGGCAAAGGACATTGGAGAGCGAATCGAGGATCACAAATTGCAGAAGAGGCTTGTTGCGAAGTTCGGCAAGCCGCTCTTCATTCCGATGACCTTCTGGCTTGGCGTCGAGCGCCAAGTATTCGATGGCGTCCGTATGGACGGCGGCGACCGTTTTGTAGGCCGCGCGCCCGGTAAGCCCCTTGCCGGCCATGTAAGCATCCTTTTCCTTTTCCAGCGGATCGAGTTTGTCGAACAACCTGGCGGCGGCAAAACCCAACGCAGCGCTCGCCTCGCCCGTGGCCCATACGTCCACGAGGCGGTGGAGGGCGTCTTCCTTTTGCTGAAGGCCGAGTTCGTAACGGGGCGAGCCGGGCGCGCCCTCGCCGCCGCGGAAACGGCGGCGCTGATACATGATGACCGGCTCGACTGCCGAAAGAAGCTTGGCAGAAGTCATGAGACCAACCGTGACCCGCGTGCGGCGGAAGACGGCCTCGATGATCTCGCTGTTCGAGTAGCGCGGGATAATCACGCCCTCCTTGACGGTGTAACCACCGACGATGCGGCTGGCAGGGACGCGCATGTTGAGGACAGGATCACGCGTGGAGGAGAGCTGATGCACCAGTTTCTTGGTCGGGGTGCCGCGGTCCCAAGTGCCCGGGTCGCTTTCCTCGAGGATGATCATGCAGGCGCCCTTGAATCTCTTGTCGTCCGAATCGACGGCGGCGGTGACGATGTTGGCGAAGCCCATGTTCGTGATGAAGCGACCGCGCTTCTCCACCTGAAGGATCGGCTCCTGACCTTCTTTCCACTCCACGATACGAACCTTGCCCGCCAACATGCCAGTCTCGACACCAACGAACGGGATCGGCTCGGTGAGGGCGAATGCGGCGCGAATCTGCTGGCGGCTTTCACCGGGCTTGGGTGGGGCGGCAAGGGCCATGTAATGGTCGCGCTGCTCCGGTGTGCCCCGCTCGTGGATGGGCGCAAGACCGAGATTGCCGGCCAGGCTGCAGGTGGCCGCCCCGGCATCCACCCACGCCAGTTCAAAAGCAATTAAGGCGAGCGCGAGGTTCTTTGGCCCCTCGATGAAGCCGCCGTGCTGCGGTTCCAGAAACGCAGCCGTAATCCCGCTCTCGTCGAAAACGGGCAGGAGACTGGCCTTCTCGGGTGTCCACTCGTGGGAATTCCGCGCGCCCTTTGCGACGAGGCGGGCGACCGGTCCCCGGGCGACCGTTCGCGCGGATTGAACGAGCATCGCCAGGTCGTAACGATCAACAAAACGCCACATAAACTGGCGTACATCGTCCCCGGGAAGGGTTTGCAGAGTGGGCGTTGATTGGTTTTCGGTTGCAGCGGACATATAAATTGTTTTGATCGAACGGTCTTAAATCTCAAAGCCTCGAGCGCTTGCGCCTGGCGAATCCTTTGGGCGGCGCTCGAGACCGAGCAAGCTTTTAGGAAATCCGGGCCTCTTACGCAAGATAAAGCGTGCCGACACCTGAGGCCGACAGGGCGGATTCAAGAAATCTGTAGCCGCCGACGGGAGTCGGCGCTGATCTCAGTAATCCGCCCTGGAGTCCGAGCGCGGCGAAGCGGCAGCGAACATGGTCACAACTCCCGGTGAGCTAACTGCGCGGCGCGACAACCTTGCTCAACGCCAGGCACCAGGGCACGATCACCAGCAGCGCGAAGAGCAGACCGCAAAGCAGATTGGTTTTTGCCTTTTGCGCAACTCCTGGAATCAGTGTCAGAATGCCTCCCAGAACCAGGCCCGTGGCGAATCCGCCGAAGTGCGCCAACACGTCGGTTCCGGGCGTCAATCCCAGCAGCACGAAGAGCATCACGCCGCCGAAAATGCCGCTGACAATGTATTTTCCGGCGCGCGGCGTCTGCCGCCAGAAGGAAAACGATTGCACGGCCAGCAGCCCGAGACTGCCCATGACCATCCCCGAGGAACCGAGGCTGCGATGGAGTTCCGCCGATAGCAGCCAGGCGATGATATTACCGCCAGCGCCAGCCAGGTAAGCCGCCAACAGCCCGGCGCCAGTCCCGTAAAGTCCCATCGCCAGGCCGAGCAGAACAAGGCCGATGGTCGCATTCGCCGCAAGGTGGGCGAGGTCGCCATGAAGCCAGATGGCAGTAAAAAGCCGCCACCACTGGCCGCGCAGCACCGCCCCGCTGTCCATGATCCCGGCGGACTGCAAATCGGTGCGGGTGTTGAGCCAGTAAAAGAAAACGAGCAGGCAAACCCACGCCAGGCTTCCCCAATCGAACAGCAGGCCAGGGCGAAAAACCTCCTGCCGCCACAGCCAGCGGCGGTTCTCCAGTCGATACTGACGAATGGCATTCATCGCCCTTTCGTAGTCCTGCTCGACGATGAGCAGACCCCAGCCATCACCATCCTCAGAATAGTCGATCGCGGTTTCGATTCCTTGGCTCACGAGCACGAGGCTCCAGTCCATCGCCTGCTGGCGGGACCGCGCCGAAATTCTCGCCGTTGCGGGTTCCATAGTCCTAATTACCGCAGTTCAGTTTAGCCATCGGTTGCGCCGATGATCCAGATTTGTGCCAGTGCCCTTTCAGTTGTGTCCGTCGTCGCAGCAACGCCGCTGACTGCTCCAAATTCGCCGGATTCTGCACGGTGGTCGAGAAAATTCAGAACACCGAAGCTGGGACGAGAATCTCTCGATTAGCCACCGCGGCGGCATCATCACTTAGGCCGATGCGAGCCAACGGGGCAACAGGACATCGCAGCCTGCACAGGAAACCGGTGCCGTAAGAACGACGGAAGACCACTGGCCAACCTCCCTGCGGGCCATAGCAAAGCGAAATATTCTGAAGAGCCCGGTGCTGGAAAACTGCACGCCGGGATCCGTGAGGGGGCCGCC
>JBAXTC010000255.1:0-9266 GCA_037130375.1 Verrucomicrobiota bacterium
CCTTGCCGCCGAGGAACTGGCCGGTCTGCTCGTCCTTTTTGCCCATGATGTATTCGCGCACGTAGCGGTCGCCCGAGTTGCAGAGGATGCCATCGGGCAACACGATGAAGAGCCTGCCACCGGGTTTGAGGAGCTGGAGGCAGCGGTCAATGAACAGCACGGCGGGGTCAATGCTCGTGCCACTCACGTTGACCCACTGCCCCTTGGAATCCGGCTTGCCGCCCAAGGCCATGCCCGCGACGGTAGGTGAATACTCGAAGAGCGCTTTCTTGCCGGTCTTGAACCACGCCCAGCCATCGCGAAGATAGGCGTCCTTGTGCTTGCCGGTGGGGATCAGGTCGGTGCGGTAGTGAAACAGGATTTTTTCCATCTCCTCCTCGTAGCGCGCCTTGGCGTCGTCCTGGCCTTTACCGAACTTGGGCGTGCCGAACGGAGGATTGATCGTGAGCAGATCAAAGCTGCACGGCATGAGCCGGTCGGTGGTAAGCGAGTTCTCGGTGTAGAACACCTGGGCGCGCGGGGCGCCACGCAAGGCGAGGTTGAGCCGGGCGAGCGTGACCATCATCGGGGCGGCATCGGCACCGACAAGGCCATGCTCGCGAAACGAGCGCTTGAGGCGCTCGCGTTTTTCGTCGGGCATGGGCAGGTCTTCCAGGGCGCGGTCGAAGTGAGCGAGCAGTTTGACCTCGAACCCGCCGGAGCCGCAGGTGATGTCGCCGGCGTGGAAGTCGAGCCGGCCGCCTTTTTCCGCCGTGAGAATTTCGGGGGTCTCCCTCTTGATATCGTGAAAGGCGATTTCCATGATCGCCTCCTTGACCGGATCGGGGGTGAGGTAGATGGCGAATCCGCCCTTGGATTCAAAATTGCCGCGCAGGAAAACGTCGAACGCGCGGCCCAAGGCATCGCCAGAAATATCCAGCATCGTGCCCTGCTCCTTAACGACCTTGCCGTTGTTGTCGGTGACTGGACCGAGATTCTGAATCAGCTCCAGCAGCGTGATGTAATTGCGCGGCTGTTCGAGGCGAAGATGCGTGTTCTTGTCGAAGATGGGATGCTGCTCGCCCTTGTCGTCGGTGACGACGTAGTCGGGGTGCGCCTTGAACGTCTCAAACGCGGCGTGGATGAGAGCGACCGCCCTGGCCTGATGCTCTTTGACGCAGGCGATGTTGAACACTTCGTCGAGCGAGTAACTTTTGCCGTCGAGCTTGAACGTCTTGGTGGCTGTGTTGTGCTGCAGACGGAACGATTCGAGGAAGAGCGTCTTGGCGGTTTCCTCGATGATGTCGTTCTTCCCGTTCACGCGATCCTTGACGGTCTGATAGACTTGCTCGTGGAAGGCGTTGAAGCCTTTCATGAGGCGATCGTATTGCTTGAGCGACCAGCGGCGGAGCGGGTCGCGCTTGAGCTGGCGATAGTCGGCGATCTCGTTGGGCGGCGGGAGTTGGTCAATCTGGTGCGCCGGGTATTCGAGGTCGAACACGGACACCTTGGCGTCGCCATCGGAGACGCAGGCGAACTTGGGATATTCGGAGTCGGGCGTCTCTGTGGGGAGCAGTTCAAACAGGCGGGTTTCAACCCAATTGGCATTCACCTTGTCCCACTTTTCGGTATCAACGAGCAGGAGAAAGATGCGCGGGGTGTCATTGCCCTTGGGGCGCGCCCAGACAATGCCGGCTTGCTCGCCGGGGGCGGTGGCGGTGAGGGGCAGTTCGTAATCGTAGCCCTGGGCATTGAGCTTCGCCTTGAGCGGGGTGAAAAGGTCCTTGGGGGGGGCGGGAGTGGATTGAGTTTTCTTGGCCATGGAAGAGGTTGAGATTTGAGGGTTGAGGGTTGAGATCAGTTGCCGGGTTTGCGGCGGATGAGCGCGCCGCGGAATTCGAGGTCGTTGGTCTTGGATGCCAGGGCGCGGAGCTGCTCCGCAGACGTGGTGAGGTTGGTGGGCAGCAGTTCAATGACCCGCGCGACGGGCACGGGGCGGCCGGGTTCAGCGCTGAGAATCTGGCGCACGGCGGCGAGGAGGGATTCTTCGGGCGTAACTTGGCCGAGGGAGATTTCGGGGTCGGTGCTGGCAGGGTCGCCGACCTTAAAGCCGTCATAGGTTTCGAACAGCAAGCGAAGTTGTTCCGAACTCCACGTGATGCCGGCGTCACGCACCTGGGCGTGGAGCTGGCCGAGCCGTGTGGGCTGGTGGCGGACGGTGTCACGCAGTTGATCGATGAGGGCGGGTTTCATAGTTTGCGCGTGACTGCCTCCGACGTAGAAAGATTGAAAGCACGACAAAGGACCTGCCAACCATCCTTCAACGCGGCCTGCCAGTCGGTGTCGGTTTGATGCCAGGATTTGCACAGGCTGCGAAAGCTGCGGTCCCACTGGGCGAGGGTTTCCTCGGAGAGAACCGGCAGAAACAGACGGCGAATGTCCTCGGGCCGGATGAACTGCTGGATCGAGCCGCTGGCCAGAGTGCGCAATTGCCGGGTGACAGCGCCCGTTTGCAGGATGAGGGCGAAGGCGGCAGCGTGGGAGCGGAAGCGCAGCCGTTCCCAATGGTCCACCGCATAAACCGGCGGTTGTGGACTCAACGGCGCGAAAGCTACGCGCGGACTGCTCCCCAGCGTGGACAGCAGGACTTCCTCCGGTTGGAGTGGGTCGCGGAAAACGCGGTTGGCCTGAGCGGGAACAGAAGTCCGAACAGAAGCGGGAACGAGTGGGACGTTGCTGATGTCGCTTAGGCGGAGAACCGGGAGCGGGTCGTCCAGTCGGGAAAATCGGTTCCGCGAGGGGGAGCCGGGTAGCAAATATGAGAACAACGGCTGCCAGTCTCGGTCGCGACGCAGCAGAGCCGAACGGTATTCGGCCGCAACGTGGAGCGGCAGCCACGACGTGTCGGTAAGAGCCGCTGGGAAAAAGAACGACCAGGAGTGCTCCGCGAAACGCTGCTCGGAGTCTTCGTAGGCGGTGGTGGCCATCTGTCGAGCGACCGCTGCTTCCACCTCGGCCTCGAGGGCTGCAATGCGGCCGGCGAGGAAGGTGCGTTTTTGGAGCAAGTCGGCCAGGCGACGGGCAAGGCGGGGGAAATCGGACGGGGGATTCTGGACCGGCCAATGCCGCAAGACGGACAGGCTCACCCGGCTGAGGATTCCGCGTCCGGATTTGCTGAGGAGATAATCGCCACAAGCGGGATGATTCAGACAGAGGGCTACCCACCAAGCCTGTGGCTCCAGTAGTCCACGGATGATTAGATAATTGGCGTCCACCGGGTGCAAGGGCAGACCGGGAGGAACGACTGCCGCTGTGACTTGAGCAAGCCTTTTAAGAACAACATCGCCCACCCGAATCGCAAGCCGGCCGGTGTTGGTCGGCGCGGTCCACTGCTGCGGCGTGGGATTCAGTTCAAACTGCGATATGGAGCCAGCTCGATAACTGAGTCCGGCATCCTCCTGCCCCGAATCGGACGAAGTCCGTTGTCCTTCGAGAATCTCGCTGGCCAGCAGGTCAAGCGGACGGGGATGCGCCGCCACAAGCAGGAATCGAATCTGGCTGCGAAGGAACAGGACAGAATCCCAGCTCGCCTCGAAATCGAGGGCGTCTGGCGAGACCATCGCGACCTTCGTCGTCTCACAGTTCGCATCCATGTAAGAACACATGTTACATATTTGGTCTCCGATGTCAAATGGAAATCGCAATGTGTTTGTGCATGGACGAGTGCTCACTATTGACACAGCGGCGACACATCCTGAGCTTCCCGATGCGTTTGGGGTGGCTCATTCAGCAGGTTGGAAGCGCAGGTCCAACCGCCCATCTGTAAGCTCAGCGACCAGGCTGCGAAACCCGAGGCCCGAGTCATGTGGCAGCGATTGGAGAATCAAGCGATTATCGCCGACCCGCAACCATGACGAGTTCGATTTCATTGCGCTCTGCTACGTTTTGATGGAGCAGAGCCTGGGCGAGGCGTTCTTACCAACCTTGCTGCCGAGTTGCCAAGAACTCGCGAATGCGCCCGAACATCTGCTTGAAAAGTTTGATATTTGCACGCGCTCCTGTAGAAAGTTGCGGGCTAAATGCGTTTTAACCTTCATGGCGAGCCAACATGACCGGAGATTCCAATGTTAGGATGGAAGACCTTGAGCGCCGTCTGCGGGACGGTGACGCAGAGGCATTGGCCGAGGTGTTTTCGCGCGAGCGGGACCGTCTGTGGCAGATCATTCACTTTCGTCTGGCCGAGCCGCTGCGGGGGCGGTTGGGGGCTGACGACGTGTTGCAAGAGGCTTACATGGCGGCCAGCCAGCGTCTGAAACATTATGCCAGCAGCCCCGCCACCTCGCCGTTCATCTGGTTGCGCATGATTGTGAACCAGACACTTATCGATCTGCATCGGCAGCACCTGGGGGCGCAAAAGCGAGACGCCGCCCGCGAAGTCGCCATTGACGGTCTGCCCTACGGGCAGGCCACCTCAGCCTCCGTGGCCATTCAGTTGATTGGACAGTTCACATCGCCAAGCCGGGCGGCAGCGCGCGCCGACATGCTTGGCCTGGTGCAAGCCGCAATTGGGCAGATGGACCCCATCGACCGCGAGGTGCTCGCTCTGCGTCATTTTGAGAACCTGACCAACAGCGAAGTGGCTGAGGCGTTGGGCATCGAGCAGGGTGCCGCCAGCATTCGCTACATCCGGGCGTTGCGCCGGCTCAAGACAATCCTGGCAGAGGTGCCGGACCTGGCGAAGGAAGTTCAGCATGGCTGACCCGGAGAGCATGCGCGACCCGTTGGAGGTCTTGGCGGCCGAATATATCGAGCGGCTGCGACAAGGCGAGAGCCCTTCCATCGAGGATTACGCCGCGCAGCACCCCGAACTGGCGGAGGAAATCCGCGATCTTTTTCCCACCGTCGCAGTCGCCGAAGGGTTGAAGGCGCGTCAAGCCCGCCTCAGCGACGGGCGAGCGACTCTGGGGGCAGCGCGACCGGAGCGGTTGGGCGACTTCCGGATCATTCGTGAAATTGGACGTGGAGGGATGGGCGTTGTCTTCGAGGCGGAGCAGGAATCACTGGGGCGTCGTGTGGCCGTTAAGGTTCTGCCTCGCCAGGTGCTGCTGGACGAGAAAAACCTCAAACGGTTCGAGCGTGAGGCCCGCATTGCTGCCAATTTGCACCACACGAATATCGTCGAAGTCTTTGGCGTCGGGGAGCAGGACGGCTTTCACTACTACGTGATGCAATACATTCGCGGCGTTGGGCTGGACGCAATTATCCCTCTGCTCGCGAAACTGGCTTCCAGCCATGAAAGCATCGAGTCGCCGCCGGATGCGGTCCCTGCAACGAACTCCGGTCCAGAAGCCGCAATCGCTGAGGCGGCCGTGCGGCAATTGCTTGGCGGAGAGGCCGGACTCCGTCCTGACGGCCGCCTGGACCCGCATTACTGGCAGAGCGTGGCCCGGATCGGTTTGCAGGCTGCTGACGCGCTGAATTACTCGCATAACCAGGGGACACTGCACCGCGACATCAAGCCGGCCAACCTGTTGCTCGATACTCAGGGCACCGTCTGGCTGGCTGATTTCGGTTTGGCCAAGGCGGCCCAGTCCGATGCCATCTCCCTCTCTCACGACATCGTCGGGACCCTGCGCTACATGGCTCCGGAACAGTTTAGCGGCAGGACCGACCACCGGAGCGACATCTACAGCCTGGGTCTCACCTTGTATGAACTGCTGGCTTTTCGGCCCGCCTACGAAGAGATCGACCAGAGCCGCTTGATTCACCGCATCGCCCAGGGGCCTTCGCCACCCTCGCCGAGCACCTCGGGTTTGGGTGTTCCGCGAGACCTCGAAACCATTATTCTCAAAGCCATCAGCCACGATGTCAGCCAGCGCTACCCATCGGCAGAGGCGATGGCTGAGGATCTCCGCTGTTTCCTCGAAGATCGGCCCATCCACGCCCGGCGAGTGGGTCCAGTGGAACGTCTGGGCCGCTGGTGCCGCCGCAACAAGACCTTGGCCAGCCTCACCGGAACGACGTTGTTCCTGCTCGCATTGGTTGCCGTGGTTGCATCCATCGGTTATGTCCGGACAAAGAATGCCCTGCGAAGAGAAGCGCTAGAGCGCACCAAGGCCGAAGCGAACGCCAGCCTCGCCATCGAAGCCCTCGACCGGATGTTCGAACGGTTCTCCCCAAATCGAGTGCGGATTCTCCCGCAACTCTCGATGCCGGGCGCCGGTGGCGAAACCATCGAGGCGCCGAGTTCTCCGATCCTGTCCAAGGAAGCCGCCGCGCTCCTGGAAGAGATGCTGCCGTTTTACGACCGACTGGCCCAGCAGACGGGAAATGACAATACCTTGCGGGCCAGAACCGCCGAAGCCAATTGCCGCGTCGGCGCCATTCGGCAACGTCTGGGCCAGTTCGACGAGGCGGCCAAGGCTTTTCAGCGTGCCATCGCGCTTTACCGGGAACTCAGCGCCGGTTCGACCGCCAATCCCAACCTCAAGCTGGAGATGGCGCGGATTGACAACGAGCTTGGCCGGCTATTCACCTCGCGACGGCAAGTGGCCGAAGCGCGGGAAGCGCATCTGGCCGCTTTGGCGTTGTTGGAACCCGATGCCGCACTGCCGTCCGCCCCGGCGGCGGCGCGCTTCGAGTTGGCTCGCACCTGCTACTTCCTTGGCACCCAGGAACGTCCGCTCCCGGCGGCGGCTCCGCGCCGGGAAGATCGTCCCGCGCAAACCTCCGACGAGCAACGCGACCGCCTGGCGCAGGCCGTCGGCTTGCTGCGAGGTTTGCCGTCCGCACCGTCGGCCAACCCGGAATATCAGCACTTGCTTGCGCTGTGTTACCTCGAAGGCGCGGCGGTGGGAGGTGCCCGCGGCGCGGAAGCCAAAGGCGGCGCCGAACACGCCATCGAGATTCTTGAAAGCTTGGTGGAGGCGTTTCCGGGAATTTCCGATTACGCTTACGACCTTAGCGAGGCTTACGCGCGGATTCGCATTCCTCGACCGCCCATCGTGCCCGACACCGAGAACTTGATCGAGGAGCGTTTCGGCAAGTCCCTGTCGCTTCTCCAGCGACTCGTGCTCCAGCATCCCGACGTGCCCGACTTCCTTGCCGCCGAAGCGCGCGTCCACGACAAGCTGGGATCATTTCATCGGCAAATGGAAAATTGGGCTGATGCGGAACAGAACTTCCGCAAGGCCATCGCCATTCAGGCGACCCTGGTGAAGCAGTTTCATGACGCTCCCTATTACGGTCTTTGGATGGCAACATTCCGAATTGCTCTTGCCGATGCCTTGATCCGCCGAAACCAACCGGGCGAGGCACGAGCCGAGTTGGAAGAAACCATTTCAGTGCTGTTGCGCCAACTGCAGCAGAGGCCGGAGATGCCTCGTCCGCACGACCTGCTCGGGTTGGCTTATTCCAAACTTGAGATCGCCTTGCGGCAAGCCGGGGAGAAAGACCAAGCTGACGAAGCGGCACGCAAGGCTGAGCAGGAACGAAACGCAGTTCCCCGCGCACCTTGACCCCAACTATTACTGATGACTACTTAATCGGCAAGAGATCACTGGTCAACGAACACCACCTGGCGTGTCGCCGGGTCAATCGAGAGCTTCTTGCCTGGCGGCGGCGTCGGCAACTGCTTGTCTCGGAGGGTGGGGAAATTGGTCAACTGGTTGAGGTCGCTGGGATAAGCGCCTTTGGCCATGACCCAGCTCGTCAGTGCCCGCGACAGTTCGGGCAGAGTCGCCTCCTCCTTATGACCGGAGCCGCCTTTGGAACAGCCGCTTATCGCAGCAGCAACAAACACGCAAAGAATCAATTGTTTCAGCATGGCAAGTGGCGGTTAGGGGTTCAGCGAGTAGTGGTCCCGGGCCCAGAGCGCCGTATCGGAGGTTCGCGGATACTTGTAACCCGCCATGCTATTTTTCAATGCAGTGGCATGTCCGTCAAAAAAGCCAAAATTGCAGCGCTTGTTGTGCCGCCCCAGCGACCGGGAGTCGCCCGTGGAAAAATCACCATCGCTGGGCACCCGGTAGTAGCTCACACCGCCGCCGGACCATTGCAGCGAGGCCGCATCGTACTGGATGTCCGGAACCCAGTCATCGGCGCCTAAATTCACGGTCGTCGTTGTCACCGCTCCCGCATCCGCAAAAATCATGGCACCGCTGGGTTTTTGAACCTGAGTTTCCTTGCGCAGGTTCGGCCTTGTATCGCTGACGACGACACAATAGCCAAACTCGGGATAGTTCATCCCAATGCCCAGGGTGTGGTTCGTGCTGATCGAACCGCCGATCGACTTGCTGGCCAGATGGGTCATCGACGGGCAGTCAAAAACCTTCCCGTTCCTCGCATATCCCCCCAGCCGCAAAGCGTCTTCCCAGAACAGCCCGTTGGCGTTCTGAACGATATACGTGGCCGGGTCATACACATAGGGATCGAATGCCGTATTGCCGGGTTGCCGCCATAGCGGCATGAGCTTGCCGCGACTGTCATCGACGTACATTTTGGTCGCCAGCGAAACTTGCTTCATGTTGCTCAGGCAAGCGATCGCCTTGGCCTTCTCCTTGGCTTTGGACAAAGCCGGCAGGAGCAGTGCCGCCAGAATGGCAATGATCGCTATAACCACCAGCAACTCGATCAGGGTGAATGCCAGTCGGTTGTTGCTGACTGGCGTTTTGTTCTGTTGTCGTTTTTGCATAAGCTTGTGCTTTACGTTTGGTTCTATCCCGCTTGGCCCCGCTTCTTCCGTCCATCGGTCCTGACCCTGACACACACCATCGAACGGTGTGAATGCTAACGCTGTCGCGGCGCCAACACCATCCCGCATTTGCGGGATGGTGGCCTCTGCTCCGCAGAAACGGCGCTCGACCCATCGGAATTGAACAGGAGGGAAGGGAGGAAGAGGGAAGAGGGGAGAGAGGAGAGAGGAGAGGGAAGAGGGAAGAGAGTAGAGCGGATTTCGCCCCGTCTCTTCTCTCTCCTCTCTTCGATCTCCGGTCTTCTCTCACGGTTGAAGGTTCGATGTTCCAAAGACAGAAGATGGAAGATGGAAGATGGAAGATGGAAGAGTGGTTTCATCGGGTTTGGGTTAACGGGCGGGGCAGGGGACGGATCGGGTGTTGGCGGTCAGGCGAGGCGGCAGGGGGGACGGAATTGAACAGGAGGAAACGGAGAGAACGGAGAGAACGGAGGAAGAGGGAAGAGAGTAGAGCGGATTTCGCCGCGTCTCTCCTCTCTCCTCTCTCCTCTCTTCGATCTCCGGTCTTCTCTCACGGTTGAAGGTTCGATGTTCC
>JBAXTC010000256.1:0-9261 GCA_037130375.1 Verrucomicrobiota bacterium
GATTTCGGATTTCGGATTTCCTTCGGTTTTCGGTTTTCGGTTTTCGGATTTCAGTCTTCAGTCTTCAGTCTTCGGTCTTCAGTCTTCGGTTTTCAGATTTCCATTTCCGGCTTTCGTTCTGCGCATTAGCGCTGCTCGCCGCCCAAACGCCACTGCTCGCCACGTCTGAACGTCCCGCCCCGGACACCATCCCGCCGCTGCGTCCGCCGCTTGGTGAGATTCCGCCGACGTTTTTGGAACAGCACAGTCTGTTGGTTATATTCCTTGGTGTGCTGTTGCTGGCTTTGCTGGGCGTGGTAGTCTGGTGGCTGAGCCGGCCTCGACCGGCGGCGGTTGTGCGGCCCGAAACGCAGGCGCGCCAGGCGCTGGAACCATTGCGCGAGCAGCCTG
Organism: Verrucomicrobiota bacterium; assembly: GCA_037130375.1. Taxonomy (GTDB): domain Bacteria; phylum Verrucomicrobiota; class Verrucomicrobiia; order Limisphaerales; family UBA8199; genus JAPLUA01. Next base: position 391 of record JBAXTC010000256.1, read on the forward strand.
AGGACGGCGCGGTGTTGAGCCGCATCTCCCAAATCCTGCGACGCTATGTCGGGGCGGCAATTGGTCTGCCGCAGGGCGAGCTGACCACAGCCGACTTTTGTCGGACAATAGCCGACAATGGGCGATTGGGCCCGGAGTTGTCGGGGACACTAGGCGACTTTCTCCAGAAATGCGACGAGCACAAGTTTGCGCCGCCGGTGCCGAGGCCGGCGCTTGGGGCTGTGGCGTGTGCGTTGAAGATCATCGAGGTGGCTGAGGTCCGCTGCGCCCAGTCGCGACAGATCGAAGCCCAACCCGGGCGGGCTTATCGGGGAAGGCCCAAGCCCTAGAGACATGAGCGGCAATTTGCAGTTTCAGTATCCGTGGTTGCTGGTGTTGCTGGCGCTGCTGCCGGTCTATGCCTTTCTGCATGGACGCGTCGGCAAGCTCGCAGCACTGCGGTTTCCGAGCGCCGATATCGCGCGCGCGGCTGGGGCGGCGGCGCGGGCGGCGGCGGGGCGTTTGCTCGTGTTCCTGCGGCTGCTGACGGCAGGCTTGTGCATCGTCGCCCTGGCCGGGCCGCGCTTCGCCAATGACCGCACCGAGACGCAGGCCAGCGGGGTCGATATCATGCTGGTTCTCGATTTGTCGTGGTCAATGATGGCGCTCGACATGGGGCAGCCCCGGGAACGGGTCTCGCGGTTCGCTATCGCATCCCAAGTGCTGGAGGACTTCGTGCGGAAGCGGCCGAGCGACCGGCTGGGGCTGATCGTCTTTTCGGCCGTGCCCTACCTGGCCAGCCCGCTCACCCTCAACCATGAATGGCTCATCGAGAACCTCCATCGCCTCCACGTGGGCCTCATTCGCGACCTGGGCACAGCAATCGGCGACGCCACCGCCGCAGGGGCCAAACGGCTCAAAGGGATCAGGGACAGCAAGAGCCGCATCATCATCCTGCTGACCGACGGGGACAACAATAAGGGTGAGATCGACCCGGTGCCCGCCGCGCAACTGGCGGCGGCGCTCGGGGTAAAAGTCTATACCATCGGCATCGGCATCGAGCAGCCCTGCACCTTGCCGCTGTTTGATCCGGCGACGGGCAAGCTGCAGCTCACCCCTGGCGGCGACATCATCCCGGGGATCGTGCTGCAGCCGGCCAACTACACGGTCCTGGGCAAAATGTCCGCGCTCTCGCGCGCCAAGTCCTACCGGGCCACAAACCGCCGGGAGCTCGAGCGCATCTACAACGACATTGACCGGCTGGAGAAGACAGAGATCAAGCTTCGGCGCTTCACGACCTATCGGCCCTTGTTCCAATGGCCGTTGCTGGCGGCGTTCGGGTTGCTGGCGCTGGAGTTGTTGCTGGCGAACACCCGGTTGCGGAGGGTGCCGTGATGACCTTCGCCCACCCGCACTTTGCCGAACCCCGATGGCTCTGGCTGGCGGTCTTGGGACCGCTGCTGCTGCTGGCCTTGCAGCGATACTCGGCCTGGGCACGACGCAACCAGCTCGCGCAACTCGCTGCGCCGCAGTTTGTCGGAGAACTCACGCGTTCCCACAGCCCAATCAGGCGGACCATCAAGAACGCGATGCTGGTGCTGGCGGTGGGGGGAATTGGGCTGGCCTTGGCTCGGCCCCAGTGGGGGGAGCAGGCGGAAAAAGGGTATCTGCTCGGCCAGGACATCGTGTTTGTGCTGGATTGCTCGCGCAGCATGCTGGCGACGGATGTCACACCAAGCCGCCTGCAGCGAGCCAAGCTGGCCATCCTCGATTTCGTGCAACACCACGGGCGCGGGCGCGTCGGGCTCGTCGCGTTCGCCGGTCAGGCATTTCTCCAATGCCCGCTCACCTTCGACTACGGGGCTTTCCAGGACGCCCTTGTGGCGATTGATGAAAAGACCATCCCAGTCCCTGGCACGGACATCGGGCGCGCCCTCGATGAAGGGTTTCGGGCGATGGAAAAGGGCGACCGGCAGAAGTTGCTGGTGCTGCTGACGGACGGTGAAGACCTCGAAAAGGGCGGGGTAACGACTGCCCAGACGCTGGCCAAGCAGGGCGTCATGGTATTCACCATTGGCGTTGGAACCCCCGCCGGCGCCGAGATTCAAATGTTGAACGAACAGGGCAAACCGGAATTGGTGCGCGATAGCAAGGGCGACATCGTGCGCAGCCGGCTGGACGAGGCGACGCTGCGTGGCGTCGCCCAGGCAACGCGCGGCGCATACTATCCCCTGGGTCCGCTCGGGGAAGGGCTCGCCAAGATCCGCTTGGACATGGAATCACTGAACGCCGCCGCCGGTTCCGGCCCGGCTCGCAAACTGGGTGTGGACCGATTCCACCTGCCGGTTGCCGCTGTGCTGGTTTTGCTGGTGGTAGAATCGTTGATTGGGACGAGGCGCAAGGGGACGGAGTGGGATAAATGAGTTGCGATGAGGCTCGTTGGATTGTGAAGACGAAGATGCTAATAGTGACGAAAATAAAGTTCACCGTTGGGTGGATTGCGATGGGATTCGCAGCGTGGGCGCTCGCGCCGGCGACCGCTGGCGCGGCAAATACCGGCGCGACTGACTCGCCTGAACCGGTCCAGCGCGCTGCGGCTGGGGACAGCCGCGCCCCGGCGACCAAGGGGACTGCGAAGAGTGTCGAACTGGCAGCCCCGACGACGGCTCGTGAGTTTTTTAACGCGGGCACACAGCAGCTTCGCGCGGGCAAACTGCGCGAGGCCGAGGCCTTTCTGGAAAGCACCGTCGGCAGTCAGATGGAACGTCTGCAGGTGCCTGCGCTGTATAATCTGGGCCATGTCCGATTCGCCCAGGGGATCGAGGCATTGAAAAAGGGGCCGGCGGCCGGACCGACCGCCGCGCGCGCCCGCGATGCGGCGCAACAGGGGGATGAAGCCATCCGGAAGGCGGATGAAGCGCTCAACGGCAATGTCGTGCAGCAAATGGTCGCGGCCTACATGCATGGACGCGGCGCGCGCAAGGAGCTAAAAGCGGCGACGGAGGCGGTGCGGCGGGCGCTGGCGGTTCATGGCGTCGCGCTGGCGCGCTGGCAGCGCGCGTCCGGCGATTTCAAAAGCGTCCTTGAGTTGAAGAGCGCCGACGCCGACGCCCAGCACAACGCTGAGGTAGTGGACCGATGCATCGCCAAGCTGGTGGACAGCCTGCGCGAGATGCAAAAGTGTGCCAACGGGATGGGGGATAAGAGCAAGGAACTGGGGGACAAACTCAAGCAACTCAAAGGGCGCATCCCGGCTCCGAACATGCCCCCCGGGGCGGCCGGAGATGACGAGGAAGAGGAAGACTTCCCGTTCGGACCGCAGCCGGGCCAGACCGAAGGGCCGTCGAAGGATGGAAAGGAGATGACCTTGTCGCAAGAACAAGCGGGCTGGGTCTTGGACGGATTCAAACTTGATAGTGAGCGTCGCTTGCCCATGGGAGGGACTGAACCTGCCCAACCTAAGGACCGCACGCGGCCAACCTGGTGAGAATGCCGAATGACCAAGAAAACCCTGAGTCCGGAATCCGCAAACCGAGGGCGCAAATCTCTCCGCCCTCACGCCTGTCAACCGTCGTGAATCTCGGACTTCATCATTTGAATTTGTTTCGTCATTCGCCATTGGCCCTTCTTCTTTCCTTATCGCTGCTGCTGGCGGTCCCGTTGCCGGCAACCCGGGCGCAACCAATGGCTGCCCCACCGCAAGACGCCTTGATGTCCCTGATGTTATCCCAGCCCAAGATTGACATCTGGAGTCCGGTGACGGCTACCGCGGCGTTTGACCCTCCGGTGGTCCGTCCCGGTGAGTCGTCGATGTATCGCGTCACGTTCAACGCGCTGGAAGCGTCGATCGAGTGGCCCTCGAAATTAGCCGCTCCGCCGCAACTCGAAATGAGCCCCGGGGCGCACGGGGAAATGCTGCGTATGACCGGCTTTAGCTATGCGCCGCTCACCGCATTCAATTGTCGCGTCCGTTCCGCCAGCCCCGGGCAGTTCAGCGTGCCGGAGTTCACGGTGAACGTTTATGGCAAACGGGTGACGGTGCCGGCGGCTCGGTTGGAGGTGGTTTCCGTGCCGCTTCTCCCGGTGCAACCGGCGCCGCAGGTCTTGCTCGATGTGCCGGCGACCAATCTGTTCGTCGGCCAGGCCGTGCGGGCGCGGGTTCTGTTGCCGGCTGCCGCGGGGGGCGGGGTGCAAGGATTGGGCCAGGTGCAATTAACCGGACAGGGCATCCTGGTGGATCTGGGCGGGGTCCGGCAACGCATCGACACGCTGCCATATCACGGGACCAGGGTGCCAACCTTCGTTTACGAAACAACCTTGACCCCGATGGTGACCGGGAAGCTGAGCGTTTTCGCGCAAGGCTTCGCGGCGACCGGCCGTTTCACCGGCCCCGTCATGATCACGGGCACGCTGACGATTCCGGGCGGCCTGCCGCAATACACGCTGCTCGAGTCGGAACCGATAGAACTGGAAGTGCGGCCGTTGCCGCCGGAAGGCGAGTTGCCCGGCTTCGCTGGGGCGATTGGAAACCTGGCGCTGGGCCCGACCAAACTGGGGACTAACGTGGTGCGCGTTGGCGACATGGTCAAGCTGACGGTGACTGTCACCAACCGCGGCAATGGCCCCCTCGCCCGCCTGGTTGCGCCCCCAGCCCCGCAGGTGCCCGATTGGCAGGTGTTCCCGCCAACCGAAGTTGCGCCAGCCCAACCGGTCTCATCGTCTCCGCCCGGCACACCCGCTCAAGCCGACCTGCTCGAAGGTGTCACGACGTTCAATTACACCCTGATTCCGCTGACTGCGGAAGCGCGCGCCACCCCGAGCATTCCGTTCAGTTATTTCGATCCCATGCGCCGGGCGTACGTCGATCGCACGATCCCTTCTGTCCCGGTCTCGGTCAAAGCCGGCGAGACCCCCGGCGACCTGCAAGCCCTGCTGCAACCCGATGCGCCTGCGGCCGAGACGGAGAAGGAACCTGTGCTGAGCGGCCTGGCGGCGTCCCCGGGCCGAATGGCCGGGAGCCTGGTGCCGGCGCAACAACAGGCCTGGTTTCCACTGCTGCAACTCGCTCTCGCCGCCGCCTTTATCGGGTTGTGGGGATGGGACCGGCGGCGCCGCTACTTCGAACAACATCCGGATGTGCTGCTGCGACGGCGCGCCCGGCGGGATTTGCGCCGCAAACGACGTGCCCTGCGCCAGGCTGCGCAGGCCAAGGATGCGCCGGGTTTCGCCGCGGCGGCGGTCAGCGCGATGCGCGTGGCATGCGCGCCGCATTATCCGGCGGAACCGCGCGCGCTCGTGGGAAGCGACGTCCTGGCATTGCTTCGCGAGACTGGCGGCAATGCCCGCGCCAGCGAGGTGGTGCGGCGGTTCTTTGCCGTCACAGACGCTTCGCGCTTTGCCGCTGCGGGCGGGGATGCGGCGGAATTGCTCGCCCTCGAAACAGACCTTGAGCATCTGCTCCAGCAATTGGAGGAGCGGCTGTGAAAACAATTCCGAGGAAAGCCCGAAAGGCGATGTCAAAACTCAATCGTCTTAAACAGTCGCCCTCCCGGCCATTCTGGATTGCGTTGCTGGTCATTTGTTGGTTCGCGATGGCGGTCCGGGGAGCGGGGTTTGAGGAGTTGTTTCGGGATGGAACCGTGGCCTACCGAACGGGGGATTACGCGCGGGCTGTCGAAGCCTTTCGGCAATCAGCCACTCAGCAACCGGCGTCGGGCACGCTGCAGAATCTCGGCAACGCCGAATGGAAACTTGGTCGCGCGGGGGCGGCCGTCCTGGCATGGGAACAGGCGCTGTGGCTCGATCCGTTCAATGAACCGGCGCGGGCCGATCTCCAGTTTGCCCGCAAGACGGCCCAGCTCGAGACCCCTGAACTGACGTGGTATGAGGTCATTTCAACCTGGCTGCCGGCGAACTGGTGGGCCTGGATCGCGGGCACCAGCCTCTGGCTGGCAATCGGGATGGTGATGCTGCCCGGCAGCTTGCGTTTGCGCAAGGCCGCCTGGCACCAGGCGGTCGCGGCTGTGGGTCTGATGGTGTTTCTGCTGAGCGTCCCGGCATTCATCGGCGTCCAGACGCGCTTGCGTATCGGTTTTGTGCTGCAGAAAGACATCCCGCTGCGCCTGACACCCACCTTTGAAGCTCAAGCGGTCACACGCCTGGCCGCCGGCGAACCGGCCCGCTTCGTGCGCCTGCGTGGCAGCTACGTCCTCATCCGGACAAACCGCGCCCTCGGCTGGGTCGAGCGCGAACATTTCGGTTTGACTTCCTCCGCAGCGAGCATAGCCTTAAAGCAACGCTAACACTTTATGCGAAAACTCGAGCTCCACGTTCGAAAATACTGCGGTGGCTTTCGCCACGCTTTCACTCTGATTGAACTGTTGGTGGTAATTGCCATCATTGCCATCCTGGCGGCACTGCTGCTGCCGGCGCTGGTTTCGGCCAAGGAAAAAGCCAATCGCGCGTCTTGCCAGAGCGGGCTGAAGCAGCTTGGCCTGGCACTGATCATGTATGGGAACGATAACCGCGACAAGTTGCCGACGGGAGTCCGCGACGATGGGAGTGAACATACGATCTGGATCAGCACCAATACCTTTAACGCGATCAAGCAATACAGCGGCACGAACATGAGCACGTGTCCGAGCCTGGCGGGAACCTTCCAGTATTATCTATACCCTTACGGCTGGGTGATCGGTTATAGTTACAACGGCGGCCACAAGACCCCGTGGACGGGAGCGTCCGGCCCAGCGTGGGTCTCGCCACAGAAATTCACCGACAAACCGACATTGGTCCTGGCCTGCGATCTTAATCAATGGGCCACAGCCGATCTCTGGGTCATAGCCCCGCACTGCAAGGGAGGCGCGCTCCGGCAGGGCAACATACCGTTCGTTTATTTCAATACGCCCACCACCTCCGCGCAGGCTGGAGCGCGCGGTGGTAACGAGCTGTTCGTGGATGGGTCGGTGCAGTGGAAGAACATCAAGATGATGACCAACTACTCTACATCCCCGTGGGGGAACGCCTACATGGGTGCCTGGTGACAAAGCCCGGGGGCGGCTCTTAGCAGAGCAATCAACGCACGCCTGCAGCGACTTCTTCACGCCGGACGGCACCACAATCGAAACGTGCGAATACCGTCCAGGGAACTGTTCCGTCCTTGAAATGGTGATTGAGCAGTATCAAACCGGCATTGCAAACCTCCGCGTCCCACCATATCTTCGACTTGATAATGATTCCGTTCTTCCAGCTTTTTGAGTTCTCTTATTCGGACGGCCTTCTGTTCTACGACCGCTCTGGCACCCTCTCCCGTCGCCTTCAGGAGAGTTTTCGTGGTTTGGCATTCAAGACATCCTCGATCGACCAGCGGGATTTCGTCTTGCCAACCGAAGACATTGAGCTTTTTTTTGGGATCGCTGTTTCCCGTATTCAAACATTGGCACCAGGCCAGCAGGATTTTATTTCTACTGCTGCCAACTTCCTCCAAATCGTTACGGAGGTTCTGGAAATTAGCCAGTTGAAGGACTTCCACTTCCGGTATGTACTCGGTAGGCCATGCGAGTCTGATGAAGATGCCCAGAGGCTGCTGTGGCCTCTGGTACCGGAGGAAACAAAGGCCAAACTGCACACGCTAGCCGAGCCACCCCGGTGGCGCGCTCTTCAGGCTGAGTTTTTGATCGGCAATCTTGCTTGGGAATCCCGCATCGCGATCATCGATCTTGTGCCCCATCGGAAGTTGGCTGTTGGCAAGACCGAGCCGGATAAAGCCGTTCCGCACATCACGTTCCATGTCGATGTTCGAGGCCTGGCCCCGATCGCTTTAACGGAGTTTGACGCCGAGGCGTTTATGAAAAATGTGCGCGAAAAACACACCCAAGACATCCTTTCCAAACTTGCCCCCCACCTTTCCTGACCTATGGCCACCCAGACGCTCAGCCCGGCAGCACGCAATATCGGATACCTGCTCGATGGCAGTGAGAGCAGCCATCTGAATGCCTTCCCGCGGCAGGAGCCATCGCTCGAAATCGAAGGATTTGCCACAAGCAATTATGATGTCTTCGCGGTTCGCCGAAACGATCAGTCCGGGAATGAAGTTGTCGGCCCCAAACACCTGCATGTCGGCACCTATTCCGAGGAAGCGCTGTATGGCGCTGCGGGCAGCCTCATGGTGCGCTTCCGCTCCGCCATTCAGGCCCTTAAAGTCCGCGCTGAAAGGGCGGCGTCTGTGACGCCCGAGCAAGTCGAATACGGCCATCAGGCAGCGCTTGTCTGGGCCGAGGTCGGACGGCTCAAGGAGTTCATCGGCACTTCCCCTGTGGTTTCCGAGATCGTGGCGGAACTCCGCACCGCCCGGTTCCAGTTCCTCGGCAAGGACACACCGACCACGGCTATGGGAGCCGTCGTGTCGGCGCTCAGTCTTGTTGCTCAAGCCAAACGCTTTGATGCATCGCTCGTGGATCGCATCGTCGCAGCTCTGGAGATCGGGGGGATTGACTCTCTAGCTCCAGACGGCCTCCGCGATTCCGATGGCTCAGGCATTCCTTGATTCCAGCCTGTTGATAGGACTGGTCTTCCGCCATGCCGGAGAACGGGCCGCCTGCCGTGCTGCGCTCCCTGTCCATGGGACCGCTGTCTGCTCGCGTTACGTGATCTTTGAGGTCGCCCGCGGCTTCCTGCGCAACCTCATCGCCCTGCACAACTACTCCTTGGAATTCAGTTCCTTTGCGGACCTCCATCGAGCCGCTCATTCCGGCCAGCAAAGGTTCAAGCCTCACCGCATGCATACTTGGCTGGGGGCCTTTGACGACTACTTCGCGGCGCTCGAAGCGGAAGACGGGTATACCAGTGAGGCCCTCAAACTGGAGGAGTTCCGCGCCAAACTGCGCGGCTGGATTC
>JBAXTC010000257.1:0-9255 GCA_037130375.1 Verrucomicrobiota bacterium
CGTGGGTGCCCTCAAACTCTCCAACCTGCTCCAACCCGACCGCTTCGAGGAAGACTGCCAGATTAGCCACGTGCGCTTGCGCTCATCTGCTAAGCCCAAGCCCCCACCCTCCCCCATCCCGGACTCCGCTCGCGCCCAACAAGGCCGCCAGCGCGCGCTGGAGTGCTTGCGTCAACTCAAAGCTGCACTCCGCTGAAAATATGTTCTCCCGCCTTTACACTCCAGAGTTTTCCCCTTTCGCACAGGCCATCAATTACCTCCACTCTCTTTCCATCAATTAACGAGATCCGTCTCATGCGGGCATTTCATGTTGTTGGCATTCTAACATGTAGTTGTATCAATGTCAAGCACAGTAATATCCTGGAAGTGCCAGGACCGGGACCGATATGTTTCATTCCCTGAATCTTCTGATCTGACTTTCGACTGGCGGTGACTTGGGCAGTGGCGGGGGTTCCATGCTCCGGCGGATTCCCTCAAGGACGAACTTCCGCGGGCGGCCGTATTTCTTTCGCGACAACGCGATGACCTGCTTGGCGCCTCGCGAGTCAGTGGCTACCAGCGGCAACCCCGTGCGCAAAGTAAAGGGAGCCACGACTTGACCACGGACCTTGGTCTTGAGGCAGGCTTCCCAGTTGGGCAGGTTGGCCAGGTCTTCCGCGTCGAAATATGGAGCGAACTGTCGTTGCAGAAGTTCCGCATCCTCCCGACCCACACGAAAGCAAACGGAGGTTCCCACGTTGCCGAAAATGGACTGGTTAATCCGTTCATCATGAATTTGGGACAGGAATTGGTTGGAAAGCACCAAGCCAAGCCCAAATTTACGTGCTTCGGACAGGAGGGTCACAAAACTCTCCGTGGCGAGGGCCTGGAACTCGTCCACGTACAGATAGAACGGGCGGCGTTGTGCGGCGGGCAGTTCCACCCGAGACATCGCGGCCGCCTGGATTTTCGCAAGGAGAAGCATCCCGAGGAAGCGAGAGTTGGGTTCGGCCAATTCGCCTTTAGCCAAATTGACCAGCAGGATTTTCCCTTCATCGATGATCTGCCGCAGATCAAACGTGGAGCGCTTTTGGCCAAAGATGAGGCGGAGCTTGGGGTCGAACAGGAAGTCATCAAACTTCGTGCTGAGATACTCACCCATGCTGATCTCGCCTTTGGCCCGCGACTTATAATCCGCCTCAGGCAAGTTCTTCTCGACCCAGCGCTTAAGCATCGGCTCATCCCATTGCAGCGGCAGCCAGCGTTTCCAGTAGTTTTCCTGCCGAAATATTTCGTGGAACTCCAGCAGCGCGCCCGGGTCATCCGGCCTGGACATGGCCAGCAGCATGTTCATCTGCATGTGCTGATAGAAAACCGGGCCCGTCCACTCCGAAGCCTGGGCACCGAACTGGTCATTCAGGAGTGTCTGCAAGATAGCCCGCATCTCGCGCACCACGAAGTGGCGCTCCTCCTCGATTGCGCATTCCAGCAAGTTCAAGCCTACGGGACACACGCCGTCCGTGGGATCGACGACGACCACATCAGCCCGGCGCTCAGGCGGCACCAATGCGAGGAGTTCGTGGTGCAGGTCCCCGTGTGGATCCAGCACAGCCAAACCTTTGCCGGCGCGCATGTCCGAGACGATCATCGTTTTCAAGAGTGTCGTCTTCCCTGTGCCCGTTTGGCCGATAATGTACGTGTGCTGCAGACGCTCTTTTTCCGCTAAAACCGCTGGTTGGGAGCATCCCAGGAAGTGGTTTTCACCCAGCAGAAGCCTCTCCGTATGGGTCTCCCGCGCCAGTTCCGCCAACTCCCGGGGAAGTGGCCTCGAACGCGCAGCCCGAACCTCCGCGCCCAACAAACCTTCGGGCATCGCCAGCGGGAAACGAAACGCCCCCACCGCTTCGCTGGCGTCCATCATTTGTCGCAGCCGGAGAAGGGACTTTGGCGCAAAAGTCGGAATCCAGGGAGCCACCTCAAGATTGCACAGGTTGTCTATCGCGGATTGCCTCTGAGCGGGAGTTTCGGGGTAAAGCACGTCATACCCGCCGCATTGGAACTCGCGGGCCGGTCCGCCGCTCTTCACGTTGCTGGAGCCCGCTATGGGGGCCGTGATCTCAATGCCGATCGCTTCGGCCAGGGAGCGAGGGATGGCCTCCGGACTGGCCAGCAGCACCTGCAAAAGGAAAGGCGCGTCCCGCAAACGCAGCCACTGCTCCAGGAGACTTTCAGCGAGCGCCTGCGCGCGAAGCCTCTGGACCGAAGGTGGCAAGCCCAAAGGCTCATGGGCAAGCGCATCAACCTGTTGGCGGTAATGCTCACACTGGTTTACTGCGCCCGCCAAGCCTTCCGATTCCTCAGGCGTAAACGAAACCGGGGTAAGCGCGGCTTGGAAGATAACCGGCGAGGGTTGCAACAACAGCATTCGCAAAAGCCTGCTGAATGAACTGGCGCGCGGCACAAATGGATGAACGTAAAAGACGCAGTCAGCCCCCGGGGCAGGGAGGTGGGCCGAAGCTCGACCGCTGCCCAGCGATGGTCGCGGCCGCAACGTGCTAAGGCGCACTTGATCGACGCGACGTGCGATTTCGGCAACATGGAGCCGGTTCTGTGCGAACGGCTGCCACAAGGACCTGAACCGCTCAGGCTCAGAGACGGGCACCCAACTCTGCTCGGACATCGCTCCGCCCAGCAGACACAGCACTTCCGCGCAGAGAGAGCGCGCGCCCTCTGTTGCTTGCGCGCCAGCGGGTGCGCTGACCTTCCCGAACAAAACCAACTCAACTTTCCCGGCGGTGATGCTCCGGCCATCGGGGATGGAAATGAAACGAATGGCAAACGACCGATTGGATTCGGGCGCATACAGCGCGTTGATGAAATCGACTTGCTGTTCCAGTCGCGCGGCAAGCACTGCGTTGGAGTTGCCCTCCCTCACACGCTCCGCAGTGCAGGAGGCAAGCGAGGCGGTGGCGTTTGGCCTGTAGCGCTGGTCGGGAATTGTTGGAGCTTCACCTCGGAATTGGGCGTCGCCAGCCGGCGTCCTGGCGCTCCCGCAGCCAGGACCCAGGCCGCGATGCCGACTGCCTGGCCAATGCAGATGGTGCTCACCGGTGCTCGAATGCAATGCACGACATCAATGAGCGCCAACGCGTCCAGCACGTCGCCCCCGGTGCAGTTGACGTAAAGATCAATCTGGCGCTCATGGTCATCGGCGTCCAAGAGCAAAAGCCCCTCGACCAGGCGGTTGACCGCCGGCTTGGAAATGGGTTCACCAAGGAACAGGATGCGGTGTTTCAGAAGATCCGAGCGTTCCATAGGTCGTTCACTTAGGGACGACACTAATGAGTTGCAGCCTTCCCGTCCATTCTTTTCGCGGACAGCACCCTACGGCCGAGTGCGGGATTAAGTGCGGGATTAAGTTGCGGGCCCGAAAGGAAAGGGTTACAAGGTGGCTAAATATGGACGAAGAAACGAAACGCGTCCTCTCTTGTTTTGAGGAGGCCTCGCGGGAAGGCTGGCTCAACCCGTCGCACTTGCAAGCCATCCATCAGGAACTGGAGGCCAAGGCCCCCTCGCCTCAGCGGCTGGATTGGCTGCGCGGTCAAGTAATGCAGGCCCTGCATCGGAAGGCCCAGGATGAGGCATCCAGGCGCATGGTCACATGGGCGGAAGACGTAATGCGCTTGCTCGCGACGGGGGCGGGACTGGGCCAAGCCTCGCGGGTATATTTCACCCCGGGCGACGATTGTCACGAAGCCGTGCTCGGTTGCCTGGATAATGCCCGCTCCAGCCTGGACATTTGTGTCTTCACCATCACGGATGACGAAATCGCCTGCGCGATTCGACGGGCGCAACAGGACAGAGTAAGAATCCGAATTATCACCGACAACGAGAAGGCGTGGGATCCTGGCTCGGATGTTTACCGTTTGGCCGACGCGGGTCTGGAGGTACGCCAGGATTCTGACGCAAACCACATGCACCATAAATTCGCGGTCGTGGATGATCGCCAAGTAATCACCGGCAGCCTTAATTGGACCCGGAGTTCCTCGTACAACCACGAAAACCTCCTCGTCTGCGGTGACTTACAGGTCGTGTCAGCTTACCGTCAGCAGTTTGATCGGTTGTGGCAAATAATGAAGCCTGTTTAAAACGATTGACGGCACTCCGAAGTTGCCAGCGTTGCCGGCTCCGCCGCTGGAGCACCGGGCGCATTCGCGAGTCCTTGGTAAGCTCCCACCCCCGCCTGCGGAGGCTGATCATGGAAGAAACTATCAGTTTCTTGAGAGGTTGGTAGGAATGCTTGGCCCAGGTGCCCTCCGCTCCCGAATGTGCCCGGAGCACCAGCGCAGCACTGATTCGCAAGGCACCCCGCTCGCCAAGGTTTCGAGTTGAAAACGTCGTCCGACACAAGCTGTGCCTCGTGGCACGGTGGCTGGGCCACTCCTCCGCTTGGCGGCGTGCCAGGGATTCCCGGTGGCAATTGGCACACTTCTTTCTTAATATGCGCTCAGTTAAATGCAAATCCTGTTAAACGGCCTGATTTCTGGTTCCGCGATTGCCTTGCTGGCGGTCGCGTTCCAAGCCGTTTACCTGCCCACCCGTGTCTTTTTCTTAGGTCTGGCCGGAATTTATGCGCTGGCTCCTTTCTTGGCCCACGCGGTTCTGAGCCGCGGCGGCGGCTGGGGTGCCGCAGTCCTGGTGGCGCTGCTGGGAGGGATAGGGGTCTCCCTCCTGTGCGAGTGGGCGAACCACGCCCCCCTCGCCCAGCGAAAGGCTTCCGAAGGCACGCACCTCGTCGCATCTCTGGGCATTTACATCGTCATCGTTCAGGTGATCGCCATGCTTTGGGGTAACGACACCAGAACCCTGCGGACAGGTTTGGATGCCACGACCCGCTTCGGCGGGGTGGTAATCACCGGAGCGCAATGGCTGACGCTGGCGGCGGCGGTCGTGCTTCTTGCCGCCTTCGCGGTTCTCCTGATGCGGTCGAACTTGGGGCTTCGGCTTCGTGCGCTGGCCGACAACCCGACCCAGTTCGCCTTGTTTGGCTACAACGTGGATCGCCACCGCCTTCTGGCGTTCGCCCTGGCTGGCTTTTTTGCCTCGGTCAGTTCTCTCGCCACCGCCTACGACATTGGCTTCGACCCACACACCGGCCTGCAAGCCGTCTTGCTCGCCGTGGTCGCGGTCATCATTGGCGGCCGAGGTTCTTTCATGGGACCGGTCGCGGGAGCGGTGCTGCTCGGCATTTTGCGCTCTCAGGTCGTCTGGCACTGGTCCGCCCGTTGGCAGGCGGCGGCGACGTTCGCGCTGCTGGCCCTGTTCCTCCTGATTCGTCCACAAGGCTTGCTCGGCCTCAAATCCCGTCTGGAGGCTACCACATGAACTACCTGCTTCACCTCTTGGTCTATTTCGACATCTACCTCATCCTCGCGCTCAGCCTAAATCTTGTGGTCGGCTATTGCGGGATGCTCACCCTGGCCCACGCCGGCTACTATGCGGTGGGTGGATACGCCTACGCGCTGCTTTCCCTCCAGGCGGGCTGGGGATTCGTCCCGGCGGCGCTGACTGGCGCAGGCATCGCGGCGGTCCTGAGCCTGGCTGTTTCTTTGCCCGCCTGGCGGTTGCGCGGCGACTTCTTCGTCCTCGCCAGCCTTGCGGTCCAGACATTGATCTTCAGCGCCCTCTACAATTGGTCGAGCGCGAATGCCTCGCTCGGATCCTGGCGCAATCTCACCAACGGCCCCTTCGGAATTTCGGGCATCCCGCGCGCCAGCATTCTGGGATGGCAGATCAACAGCAGCGCGGCTTTTGCGATCTTCGCCACCGCCGTTGCCACAGGGTGCGCCTTCACTCTCTGGCGCTTGATGATTTCTCCCTGGGGTCGTCTTCTCCTCGCCATGCGCGACGATGAATTGGCCGCGCGCGGACTGGGTAAGAACACCCGGCTCGCTAAAGTTCAAGCCGTGGCCATTTCCTGCGGTTTTGCAGCCGTGGCAGGCACCCTCTATGCCGCCCATGTCCGCTTTCTTGATCCCTCCACCGCTTCACTGGACGAGAGCATTCTCATGTTGAGCATGGTGATTGTGGGCGGTTTGGGCAATTTCCGTGGCCCAGTCGTGGGGGCGGCGGTTCTGCTGCTCCTGCCCGAAATGCTGCGTTTCATGCATCTTCCAGACGCTCAGGCTGCCAACCTGCGACTGCTTATTTACGGCGCGCTACTCGTGCTGATGATGCACTTCCGGCCCCAAGGCATCGCTGGCAGCCACCGGATGAAGTGAACGCGTTTGACTTCAATAGTATCTAATGAGATACTTTCAGTGCCTATTACGCGGCATTTGTCTGGAACTGGTTCATGATCGAACATTTATGCTTTGCGAGCGTTATTTGGCGTGCGACCATTGGTAGGCAGAGCTTTTCTAGCCCGCTGCTGTTGGAACTCGGGCCGCCCTCCAGTGCTGGCATGGTTCCTGATGTTAAAGCTTTTGCAGTCGCTTTTGTTTGGCTGAGTTTATGACGTTCACCACGGCAACACAACCGGTGCCAGTCCGCCCGTCCACACGAGCGGATGCGCCGGTGCTGTTGCGTGTCCAGGGCCTGCGCAAGTCCTTCGGGGGGCAGATTATCCTTGATGGGATCGACTTGGCGCTTCGGCAGGGCGAAGTCGTTCTTCTGCGCGGGGAGAACGGCTCCGGCAAGACCACTCTGCTCAACATCCTTACCGGCAATCTCGAACCGGATGCCGGTGTCATCCACTACCTTGCCGATGGCAGTCCACGCTCCTACCGATTTCCCCGCCGCTGGTGGCAGGAACTAAATCCCTTCGACCACTTCACCCCGGAATTTGTTGCTCAAGAGGGCATGGGGCGAACCTGGCAGGATGTCCGGCTATTCGGTTCGCAACCGTTGCGCGACAACATCGCCTTGGCTGCTCCAAATCACCCAGGAGAAAACCCGGTGCTGGCGATCTTCGCATCCGGTCGGTCAAACCGTCGGGAGACGCAGATCAATGGCGAAGCGGATGCCATGCTGGCACGTCTTGGTCTGGCTGGACGTGAATCTTCCTCTGCGGACATGATTTCATTGGGCCAATCCAAACGCGTTGCTATTGCTCGTGCCGTCGCCGCTGGAGCCTACATTCTGTTCCTCGACGAACCTCTTGCAGGCCTTGACCGTCAAGGGGTCAACGACGTACTTGCTCTTCTCAAATCTCTCGTTAGCGAGCAGAATCTGACCTTCGTCATCATCGAACACGTGTTCAACCAACCGCACTTGGATGGTCTTGTCACCACCGACTGGCTCCTACAGAAAGGAAAGCTCCAAAAGAACGGCGGAGCCTCACTGACCACTGACCACCGACCACTAACGACAGGTCCAACCCGCCCCGCCTGGTTCAGTCTGCTCGGCGGTCCCGATTTCGAGATTAGCGACGAACACCTTCCCCGCGGTGCCATTCTCACCCGCATCCGCCACCCCGACAGCTTCAAGCCTAGCGCGAAGCCTATCCTTGAAATCCACGATCTGATCATCAAGCGCGGTTCGCGTACCGTCATTGGCCTCGACGACCACGGCGAGCCCGCCGGCTTAAACCTTACCCTCTACGAAGGCGAGGTCACCATCCTCCAAGCCCCTAACGGGTGGGGCAAGAGCACGCTGTTCGCCGCGATCTGTGGCCTTATCCAGTCCAACTCCGGTGAAATCCACATCCAAGGCCGATCTCTCAATGGCCTTCCGGTATGGATTCGGGTGAATATGGGGCTGCGGGCGATGCCCTCGGATCAGCACACGTTTCCAACGCTTTTAGTCAGAGAGGCAATGAGCTTGGCGGGCAAGGAAAAAGCGGCTGCCAACTCTAACAGCTTGGCCGCTCGTCTCTGCTCGTCTCTCAGCGGTGGTGAACGACAGAGGGTTGCGCTGGCCACATTGACAAGGGGCAAACTCGGTCTTTTTGACGAACCTTTCAGAGCCTTGGACGAGACTGTAGCGGCACAGTCCTTACATGATTTGCTCCAAATTGCCACCACTGCGCTTATCGCCGAGCCCAACCATGCAACCTAATATGACGACAGCAGATTACCAAGCGGTCATCGACCGGATCAACGAAGGGTCAGCCTCGGTCCTTTCGAACATATCCGCCCCGTGCTTGATCAAGGCATCAGCTTTCTTGAAATCATGAAAGATTCCTTAAGAAATCCCCAGAATCCACCATCCAAACATTGGGTTTACGTTGCGGCTGTCTGTATGCAGGAATTTTCAGGTCAAAGCGGCGTCCAACAAATCCAAGAGGCAAGAGAACTCCTCAATAATTCCGCTAAGACCCTTGACCAAACTTTTTTTGGAGACATTCGTGATATTTTGAGTGATCTTCTCAATAGAGGCAAATGCCATGAACACACAAACTAAGAAACACGAAACAAAAACTCGGCCGCTCCTGAAGTTGCGGAAGGCCCGCAAGCTCAAGACTGGCGAAGCGCTGCAAGAACTTGTTAAGAAAAGTCGGGTTCTCCCAGCCTGTGAGTCCTCCTGCGCTTGCAGTGGCTCCGTTCGCTAACCTTTCCCATGTTAAGCGATTCAATTGAGGACACCGTCTCCCTGCGCCCGGATGTCGATCTGGTGTTTGCAGGGAGGAAGATCAATGTTGTAATGGCCGATGATCTGGTTGGGGATTTATCCTTGCCAGAAGAACTCGTTCCGGCCCTGCGTGCCCTGCTCGCCCTCCCTGCCCGCTCGGCTGCCATCGAAAATCTCTCCCGGCTCGCAACGAGCGGGCAACCCGGGTCAAATGCGGGAGAGATTTTGGTTGAAACTTTGGTAAATGCCGGACTCGCGACACGATACAACTGTCCACTACCTGCGGAATTAGCCCTTCGGATTTCACGCTGGACGTCCGGTGTGGATCGCGTTGCGAAATTGCTGCGCGACGCCATTGTGCATTTGATCGGAGAAATCTCCTTCGACCGGGAACTGATGAGTCAACTTCAGGCATGGGGGATTCAAACCGAGAGAATTCCGCCCCGCGGTTGGAAACCTGATGCTTCGCAGAAGGCATCACTTGTCATTGCGCAGGATCTTGAGCGTTCCTGCCTGCGCGATGTGTGTGGTTTTTGCCAACGCCGGGCCATACCTTTGCTGCCAATCGAATCAATCGACGATCATTGGCTGGTCGGACCGGTATTCGTCGTCGACGTATCTGCTTGTCCATTCTGCAATTCTGTGGATACGATCCCTTGCGCTTTGACACCGGAAACGGCCGCCGAGCATGGGCATAAAGGCGGG
>JBAXTC010000258.1:0-9250 GCA_037130375.1 Verrucomicrobiota bacterium
CGGTTACCCGCACGTCGAGGATATGACGCCCAGGCGGTAGTTCGATGGCGTAGGCGCTCCCGTCATTGCCGCGCACCTTGAAATGTGCTGGTCCCCGACCATCGACATACCGCAACATTATCAACGGCGGCACCGTTGCTAGTCTCTGTGCTCTATCTCGTTCATCGCTCAGCGGGATGGAAACAGCGCCGAACAACACAGAAATCCGCGGCGGCTTGCTTGCTGGTCTTCGTGGCCCTTTTGGTTTATACACATGCTCAAGGAGAGCGACTGGATCACCCGGCGCGACATAGGAGACCGGCGAGCGACAACCGCCGCACACCACGAGAATTCCAGCAAGGACCAAAACCGAACAGTGGATGCTTTTCATAAGTTGTTGTCTCCGTGTGACGCTGCGTGGGTGAATTGGGAACGAACATTCGTTGACCTGTTGACACCCGCTCTAATGGGTGCCTCCTTCTCGTTCTACTCTCACCTTGTAGAAGTGTGGAACCTCTGCGTTTGCCGTTGTGTCTGTGTCCGTGTTCATTGGCGGGGTGGCTGGGAGGTTCGTCGGCTCGATGGGAAAACGCATCGGACAACTGCACTTCGGCTCTTTTCATATCGGTCTGGGAACCTCGTTGATGTCTTCTTTGACAGAAATTGGCTTTCTTGACGCTATCGCGGGTAAGACTGCCTCGAAATCACATGCCGCGCCCGCGCATCATGGCGAGCGGAGGCGGTAGAAACGACCGCTATAATTCGTCCACTGGGGATCGCTGAAATAGGAGGAGCCGCCGGTGAGGGTGTTGGTCTGCAATGGATACCAGATGGGATGGGCCAGGTTCGTGCAGGCTTCCACCACGATGACCAGATTGCTGGTCCCGGTGATGTTGAACCCAAACCGGTTCGTCTGCACGCCAATGCTGGTGACGCTGGTCTGCGGCTGCGGGTTCCACAGCAGCGTCGGACGACCGCCAAACGTCGTGCTCCAGCCGATGGTCCCAGCCAAGTAATAGACGGCCGCATTGTTGGCACCGGTGAACACAGACGAACCAACGCTGGGGGCGTTGCCCTTGAAATAGACTCCTGTGAGGCTGGTGCAGGAATAGAACGCAATGGTTCCGATGCTGGTGACGCTGTTGGGAATCGTAACGCTGCTCAGGCTGGTGCATAATCCGAATGCGCCGGTTCCGATGCTGGTGACGCTGTCGGGAATCGTTACGTTGGTCAGGCAGGTGCAGGAATCGAACACGCTGGTTCCAATGCTGGTGACGCCGTTGCCGATCGTAACGCTGGTCAGGCTGGCGCAGTAAGAGAACGTTGCATCCCCGATGTTGGTGACGCTGTTGGGGATTGTGATGGTGGTCAGGCGGGTGCAGTAGGAGAACGCGCCGGTTCCGATGCTGGTGACGTTGCCGCCGATCGTGACGCTGGTCAGGTTGGTGCATGAATCGAACGCCGTGCTCCCGATACTGGTGACGCTGTTGGGGATCGTAACGCTGGCCAGACTGGTGCAGGAATAGAACGCCGTGCTCCCGATGTTGGTGACGCTGTTGCCGATTGTGACGATGGTCAGGCTGGTGCAGGAAAAGAACGTGCCGATTTCGATGCTCGTGACGCTGTTAGGAATCGTGACGCTGACCAGGCGGGTGCAGTAAGAGAACGCTGAGCCCCCGATGCTGGTGACGTTGTTGGGGATTGTGACGCTGGTCAGGCGGGTGCAGTAAGAGAACGCGCCGGTTCCGATGCTGGTGACGCTGTTGGGGACCGTGACGCTGACCAGGCGGGTGCAACCATAAAACGCTTGGATTCCGATGTTGCTGACGCTGTTGCCTATCGTGACGGTCGTCAGGCTGGTGCAGCCAGAGAACGCCACGTCCTCGATGTTGGTGATGCTGTTCGGAATCGTGACGTTGGTCAGGCTGGTGCAGTCAGAAAACACACCGATTGCGATGCGGGTGACGCTGGTGGGGATCGTGACGTTGGTCAGGCTGGTGCAGCCAGAGAAAGCATAGCCCCCGATGCTAATGACGCTGGTGGGGATCGTGACGTTGGTCAGGCTGGTGCAGGAAGAGAACGCATCGCCTTCGATGCGGGTGACGCTGTTGGGCACGGCATAGCTTCCGGCTTTCCCCCCCGGACATTGGATGAGCATCGTCTGGCTTTGATTGAACAATACCCCATCCACGCTACTATAGAAGGAAGTGTTCACCGTGATTGCGGTCAGCCCGGTGCTCCAAGAAAACGCATTATCCCTGATGCTGGTGACGCTGTTGGGGACGGTGTAGCTTCCGGCTTTGCCCTCTGGGTATTTGATTAGCATCGTCTGGATTTTGTTGAACAAGACCCCATCCATACTGCTATAGAAGGAGTTGAGCGCACCCACCATGATTGCGGTCAGGCTGGTGCAGTGGTCGAACGCATCGCCCCCGATGCTGGTGACGTTGGTGGAGATCGTGACGCTGGTCAGGCGGGGGCACCAAGAGAACGCATCGCTTCCGATGCTGGTAACGCTGTTGGGGATCGTGAAATTGGTCAGGCTGGTGCAGGAAGAGAACGCCGCGTTCCCGATGTTGGTGACGCTGTTGCCTATCGTGACGCTGGTCAGGTTGGTGCAGTCAAGGAACGCCGCGCTCCCGATGGTGGTTACGCTGTTGCCTATCGTGGCGCTGGTCAGGCTGAAGCAGTAAGAGAACGCCAAGTCCCCGATGCTGGTGACGTTGTTGGCAATCGTAACGCTGGTCAGGCTGGCGGAGCCAAAGAACGCCGAGCCCCCGATGCTGGTGACCGGCAGGCCATTGATCGTGCTGGGGATGACCACCGCACCGCCAGAGCCGTAATATCCGGTGATGGTGATC
This sequence comes from Verrucomicrobiota bacterium, assembly GCA_037130375.1. Classification (GTDB taxonomy): domain Bacteria; phylum Verrucomicrobiota; class Verrucomicrobiia; order Limisphaerales; family UBA8199; genus JAPLUA01. The sequence continues at coordinate 2,841 of JBAXTC010000258.1, forward strand.
GTGCCGTTATGGGTCGTGTAATTGAATTGGGCTTGCACCGCGGCGGGCAGCGCCAACAGCAGCATCAGTAGCAGCCTCGTGGCGCAGGGGATCTTGAAACCTCCTGCCAGCGTCTTCACGTGTTTTGTTTTCATATTCTTGCCTTTCCGTGTGGCCGCGCCCGCGTTTCACGGCGAGCGGAGGCGGTAGAAACGACCGCGATAATTCGTCCACTCGGGATCGCTGAAATAGGACGAGCCGCCGGTGAGGGTGTTGGTTCGCACCGGAAACCAGGCGGGACTCGCCAGGTTCGTGCAGGCTTCCACCACGATGACCTGGCCGCTGCTTCCGGTAATGGTGAACCCAAACCGGTTCGTCCGCACGCCGACGCCGCTCACCACGTAGGTGGATGTGGATGTGGTGGTAGTCAGGATGAAACGCGTTATGGTCGCACGAATCACGACTGTAGAATTGGTGGAATTGTTCGTATATTTAAACCGCTCGAAAGTGATGAAAGCATCGTAATGGCCATTGGGCTGAAATGTCCCGGCTGGAATCAGCACCGAGGTACTGGTGCCATTCAACGTGCCGGGGCCGCCGCCCGGCGGCACAGTCGTGAAGACTGGATGATCGCCGACAGTTACCGTGACGATGTCCGTCGTTCCTGCACCCTGGAAGGGATCCCAACTGAGCAGGAACGGCAGCGCGGGATTCACGGCCTGGGCAGCAGCGAGATTGTTCACGTGTGGCGCATTAGGTTGAATCAGGCCTGACGGGAAGTTGAGGGTAACCCGTTCGGTGGGGGTAGTCCCATGAAGGTTGAAGACATAGTTGCCACTGGGGAAAGTGGCGTCGAAGGATGCCGGAGCCGTGATGCCTTCGGTCCGGAAAAAAGACTTGGGAACGAGCGAATCTCCCCAAAGTTCCGCCACACTGCTGTCGGGCAGGGTGATGCTGACGTTTGAAGCTGGGGAGTTGGAGGCGACTAAGGCGGTGACGCCGAAAACATAGGTAGCCACGGGATCAAGCGTCGCCCCGCCCGCGGTCGCCTGGTCGTACATGCAAGTTTCGCTGAGCATGAAGCTGGTGGTGTCGTTGGTGTTGGGGCTGCTTGAACGGGGTGCGAAAACGCCCGCCTGCCCCATCAGCAGGTGGCCGGGAAGGTCGGTGCCAGACATGCTCCACGTAATCGTTCGGTCCGCGGGAAAAGGATACCCTTGGATCGGCGTGCAAGTGATTACCGTATTGCCAGCGCTCCACACGGACAGAGTCGGCAGGACACCGTAGAAGGGAGGAACAGGAGCGTTAGCGTCGATAAAAACAGCCGCTGTGACGCTGGGATTCATCGGCTTGTTGAAAGTGAAGACAATCGGCGCCGTAGGCGAAGCCACGGGGCCAAAGTTACGGGGGACCATTGAGAGGATAAGGGGCTGAGCTTGGGATCCCTCAGAGACGGAGCCGGTAGTGAACCACCCACCTGGAAGTATTGCCGGGTTTGTGACCCGCAGCGAGTTGCCAGCAAGGTCGCTGCCGACAACGGACCAAGTGATCGTCTTGTTCGTCGGGAACGCCGAGTTCGGCGTACAAGTGAGCACCGTATTGCTCATGCTCCATGAGCGGGCAACCGGCAACAGAAAGGATGGATTGTTAGGCTGGAGGGACGAGTCTTGGAACACCGCAAACGTTACGGTCGGGGCGGTATTCATCGTCTTGCTGAAGGTGAAGACGACCGAGTCGGTGGTTCGGATACCGGTGGCCATCTGGGCGGGAGATGTTGAGATAATGGCCGGTTGTGCTAGCGACTCCGCCAGGCTCGTCAGCCAACAGACCAGAATTAGCAACCGCGCAAATCGATCGTGCGTGTCCATTAGGGAACCTCCGAACACTGCTTTTCGGAGTTGGGTTGATGGTGGCAGTCCGCTTTTTGGTGTAGATGGTTTCATTGGTTACTTTCCGGATCATGACCCGATACCACTTCACCATTTCCGGTCGGATCGGCGTGGTTCAACTCCCATGTTGTCCGGACGATGACCCGATACCACTTCACCTGTTGCAACATCTTCGATATACAACGAGGTAGTCATTTTATCATAATTACCTGCGCAGAGTCGATAATTATGACCAGCGCGCGCATTCAACTCAATGGTGAGGGGCGAGCCTTGGTTAATTGTAACTTCAAAAGTATGCACTCCTGGGGTTAATGTGAAAACGTTTGCATAATCCCCCCACTTCCCTCTCCAGCCAGCTCCTTTCATCGAGCCTTTCAATGTCCAGACCTTTACGCCGTCAACTTTGGCTAGATAGGCACTTACGCCGGCAACTTTGTAAATGTCGAAACCGGAGTATTCAATTTGAGCAACTGGGGCATCGGGTGAAACTGGGGGCGTTTGGGGTGGCGACGCGCAGCCTCCGCACAACACTGACGCCCCGACCAGAACCGAAATGAAACATCTTGGCACCGTAATTTGCTTCAGCCAAGGAATGTCCCGACTCGTGAATCGGGGGACGTGGCAAACGAGTCTGATGGGGCAACGCATCGCATACTGGATTTGGGCGATGAGTGAACCTCCGGCAACTATCTTTCTGAACCAGATTGAGGGTTGAGGTTCGGCTTGCGGTGTGGCTGGTTTCATAGTGGCTCCTTTGGTTGTTGGTCGTAAGAGGCAGGCTGTTGTGTGTCCGTTTTCTCCTTTTTGAAGTCCGCACCAGGCCCCATACATCCGCCAAGGAGCACACTAACCGAGGCAATGGCGAGGCATAACCTCAGCTTCACCGAGCACGACAGAGCGGCCTGTGACGCTGGCGAGCAGGGACCACACCTTTTCCCTAGGACTTGTTTCCTGATCTCAAGGATGCTCATTCGCCAATCCCGTTTTCATACGGTGATTGTGCCACCGTACAGAGAGGAAAGTAATCGCCATCTTTTTGGTGCTTTTCTGTCACCACTGGCAAAACACGCATTTGAGGTTTGTGTTTATTGGCTGCAACCGCTAACCACATTATGCACCTGACAGCAAGACATGGTTACTCTTTGCCAGGAAATGGTTAGCTCCTCATCCTTCCTCATCGCGTTCGAGCGGAATTTACAGGGCAGAAACTTAAGGGTCAGCAACGCCATGAGCGATGGTGAGCGCTTGGCAACCCTACGGACGCCTTCGGATCCTCATCCACCAGTGGTTGCTTGGCAAAGGACCGATCACCGTGAGTTCGCTCATGGAAATTTCCGGGACGAGCCATCCCACGGTTTCGAGATCGCTCGAACGTTTCGATCATTACCTGAAACGTCACTCCGACCGCAGCGCCGAACTACGTTCTTTTCCGCGCGAGGAATGGGCGCGATTGCTGGCGGTGTCAGATGAGGTTCGCGGTACAGTTCGTTTCGCCGACCGTTCGGGGCAAGCTCGATCGCCGGAATCACTGCTTCGGCGTCTGCGCAAAATTGGGGGTCAGGACGTCGCAGTCGGTGCCGTGTTGGGCGCGAAACACTACCAGCCATCGCTAGACCTCGTTGGCAATCCACGTCTCGACATATCCATCCATTCCGGGCGCAAGACAGCAGACCTTTCCTTTGTTGAACGGCTCGACCCGGGCTTGGAGAAAACCGTTAAGCGTGACGAATCCCCCACCTTAGTAATTGATACCATCCGACGCGCGGCCTCACTTTTCCAACCCGGTGAGGATAGCCTCCCTTGGGCCGACCCGGTCGAATGCCTTCTCGATTTGCACGAAGCGCGTCTCGAATCCCAGGCGCTTGAGTTTCTCAACTCCTTTCCCGCAACCAAAGGCCGCCCATTATGAGTCCCGACGGGGCGCATTCGCGAGTCTTTGGTAATTCGGCAGCATATCAACGGCTGAAACGACCTCCCCAAACAGACCAGCGCCATCGTCCCCGCGCCTCAGGTCAGGTCTCCCGCCTGCCCATTTTTCTCCGCCAATGACCGGAACCCGCCTCGGCTCTCGCATATTTCCAGGTATTACACGCCCCCATAACTACTTAACACAGCGATAATCAACCAAAGTCCCCCACCCGCAGCCCGAACTGCACAGTTGTACCTCCGTTACACCTCCGTTACACCTCCGTAGTACCTCCGTAGTACCTCCGTTGCACCTCCGTAGTACCTCCGTAGTACCTCCGTAGTACCTCCGTAGTACCTCCGTAGTACCTCCGTTGCACCTCCGTAGTACCTCCGTTGCACCTCCGTAGTACCTCCGTTACACCTCCGTAGTACCTCCGTTACACCTCCGTAGTACCTCCGTATCGCCTACGGAGGTGTAACGGAGGTGTAACGGAGGTGCAACGGAGGTGTAACGGAGGTGGGGTGGCGGGTGGTAGCGGGGCCGAAATGAAAACTGCCACGCGCGAAGATTGCTTTATTCCTGCCGTTCCTGTTTTGTTAGGGAGTTACCGTGAGCACTTTGACTGACCAACCCGCCCCGGCGGACCCGGCTGACCCGACTGCGGCGGCAACTGCCATGCCGGCCACCAGCTCCAGGCTGCGGTTGCGGCAACGCGCCGAAGCGGCCTTCCGGGAGCAAGCCGCCCAGTTGCCGGAAGACCGCGCGGCCCTTTCGCCCGAGGCCACCCAACGGTTGCTCGACGAACTGCAAGTCCACCAGATCGAGTTGGAGATGGAGAACGAGGAGTTGCGCCGGAAGCAGGCGGAACTTGAGGTTTCGCGCGCGCGCTATTTCGACCTCTATAGTCTGGTGTCAGCGGAGGCGCCGGCCCGCCGCTGGCAGCAGGTCTTCACGACGGTGGGGTTTTCCCTGGCGCACACCGACGCAGCGACCAACACCTTTCTGGAAGTCAACGCCGCCTGCGCCCAGCAACGCGGCTACACGCCGGCGGAACTGGTCGGCCAGCCGATCACCACGATCTATCCGCCGGAAGCGCTGCCGACGATGCGGGAACGGCTCAAGAACATTGACGAAGTTGGGCATCTGGCCTTTGAATCCGTCCACCGCCGCAAGGACGGCTCCACTTTCCCCGTGCTGGTGGATGTGACCACGATCCGCGACGCGGCGGGCCGGCCGGTTTCGCGGGTAGCCTACGCGCTGGACATCACCGAGCACCGGCAGGCGGCGGCGGCGTTGGCGGAGAGCGAGCGGGTGCAGCGCCTCGCCCTCCAGATCGGGCACATCGGCACCGTGGAGATTGAGTTGGCGACCCAGCGCGCCCGGTGGTCGCCGGAATGCGCGGTGATCTGGGGCTTGCCGGAAAACTTCACTGGCGACTTCCAGACTTTTTGCTGGGCGCGCATCCATCCCGACGACCTGGGGTGGGTCCAAGCCCAGTATGCGCAACAAGTGCAGGATCGCGAAGAGTGCGGGATGGAATTTCGCATCGTGCGGCCAGACGGTGTGCTGCGGTGGGTCAGCTCGCGGGGGCAGGTGATTGTGGAAGGCGATGCTGACCGGGGCTTGGAGCGCGGACATTCCTGTCCGCTTCCCGCCGCCACGCCCGCCCCAAGCGGACAAGAATGTCCGCGCTCCGGCCAGCGAGAGAAGGGCGGGGTTGCGGACGCCGCCGGGGTCGCCACGCGGATTGTCGGCGTCGTTCAGGACATCACCGAACGCAAGCAAGCCGAAGTGGCCCGGCAGCAGGAACAGGCGTTCACGCAGGCGATCATAAACAGCATTCCGGGCACCTTCTACATACTCGACGCCAGCCAAAAGTTTATCCGTTGGAACGACTTCGAGCGCGATGTCATTCTCGGCGTGCCGGAAGCCAAGGTGCCCGAAGCCGACGCCCTCGGCAGCATCCACCCGGATGATCGCGCCCGGACCCTGGCGGCCATCACGGGGATCATGACGGGCGGCAGGGAGGAAGTTGCGGAAGTCCGGGTGCTCATGCGCGGCGGCCCGGACTACCGCTGGATGCTGCTGACAGGCCGGCGGCTGGTCGTGGACGGAAGTGCTTTCCTGATCGGCACCGGGATTGACACCACCGAGCGCAAGCAGGCGGAGTTGCAACTTCAGCGCACGACCTACTTGCTGGCGGAAGCCCAGCGCACGGCCCGCGTCGGCTACTACGTCACCGACCTTGCCACCGGGCACTGGGACACCTCGCCGATGCTGGATGAAATCTTCGGCATTGGCCCGGATTTCCCGCACGACATCCCGAGCTGGGGCCGGCTAATTCACCCGGACGACCAGTCGGCGGCGCTCCAGCATTACGCTGCCGCCACCGTCGGCGATGGCAAGTTCCGGATGGATTACCGTGTCAACCGCCCCAGCGACGGCGAGTTGCGCTGGGTGGCCGCTTTCGGCCAGTTCGAGTACTCACCGGAAGGGAAACCCGTCCGTCTGGTGGGCTGCATCCAGGACATCACCGAGCGCAAACTGCTCGCGGAAGAACTATCCCAACTCAACCGCCAACTGGAGCAGCGCGTCGCCGAGCGCACCGCCGAACTCTCGCGGGAGATTGCCCG
>JBAXTC010000259.1:0-9250 GCA_037130375.1 Verrucomicrobiota bacterium
CACGTATGTAAGCATCCACGTATGTAAGCATCCACGTATGTAAGCATCCACGTATCTATAATTAAGTCGGAGGTATAATGTCGCCCCCTATCGATTCAAGGGTCTCCAATACGCTCCCATAAACGCTAAACGGGCATTAAAAAACCCCTGAGAATATCTCCCAGGGGTTGATTGTTTCAAGGTGTATCTATGTTGTATATGCTTTTACTCCATACGTCGACACCATCGTCAGCGAGTAATCTATTTCTCGACCATTTATCAGAATAACGTGAAACGATGGAAACAACTTATCCTCGATATTAACCACAAGGTCTTTGATTAAGGTTGGAACTATACAAGCAACCTTCTTTCGCATCTCCTGATTATTCATATTCAATTCTTTAGTGATTGCGAGCAATTCGTCAAATGTCTCGGGCATAGATGATTTGCTTGATGTCTCTGCTTTAGCAGATGCTATATCATTCTCAATAGTTCTCCGTTCAATCTCCAACTTTGATAATCTCTCGCTAACTTTATCCATTGGCATAGGCAATTCACTATCTAAGAGATTGAATGTCTCATCTATCTTGGTTGCTATGGATTTGAGTTTGATGTTTAAGGTATCGACGATTGAGATATTATCATCTTTGCCTAGCAATTCTTCTTTAGCAATCGGAATGAACCATTCTAACATCGACTTTTCCAATGCGGTGAATGGAACAAGGTTCTTTACAGAACACGCATTGCCGTTTGTGTCGTGTTTCTTGTCTCTATATCCTGAGCAACCAAGGTATGTATGCTTATACACCTTTACAGGATTACCACATACTGAACAATGAGACACTCCTCTGAAGATATTATTCACTTTATTACTCGTATAATTCCCATGTCGTTTTGCATGTCCCGCAAACATAGATTGAACTGTGTAAAATAGTTGTTCAGTAATTGCTGGGGGGAATGCGTTCGGTATTCGTTCTCCCTTAATTACAAATGTTCCAATTACTCCTTCATATCGAAGCATCTGGGATATGGTCGACCTGGTCCACTGTCCTGCCTTCTTATTAACAAATGTCAATGTTCCATCATCATTCAACCCTCGAGCAATATTGCTTGTTCCTTTTCCTTTGCTATATTCGCTAAATATCCTTTGGATGATGTCTTTTATATCGTTCTTAACATCATATTGCTTTGTCTCAAAGTTATACTTCAAATGGCTTGGCAACCATGCTCCCAATGGACTTGGTAATCCTTTTCTTGCCATTTCAATTGCCTTGTTCTTTTCTTCTCTCACTCTGCTAATGCGTAAATTGTTTGAGTATCTCGCGACATTTGCTCCAATGTCTCCAAGCATCATCGTATCTATCTTCTCGATGGTTTCAGAATTATACTCTTTATCGTCGAGGGTTGTGGCAATGAAATGTCCCGCTTGAATAATATCGTAAAAATACGCCTTTGCTTTCCAAGGATGTCCTCGGGATAGTCTGTCAAGGTTTTCGCAAATTATGCCAATGCCGCTGGGCAATTCTGCAACTACCTTGTCGAATAATTGGGTTGTTCCAATCTTCACGCTTTGAGACTCGTCATAATATTCGGCAACTACCTCGATGCCCTTCCGCTTGGCGTATGCTCGGTTCAACCGCTCTTGTCGGCCTTTCGAATCTCCGTCGGATTGCTTCTCGCTTGAGTGCCTGCCCCAGATTATTGCCTGTTTTTCGGTGTTTTTTATGTTCATCTGGGCAATATACGCCCGTGGTAGCTAATGTCAAGCACGCCTTATCGTGCTGCGGGCGCTGGTTCCCAACGTTTTAAACGTTGGACTATTCTCGCATATCCCTCCGGGACAAAGGCTTGGGCCGATTTCTCAGGCCTTCTTTGGGATCAAATCCTAGCGGCATTGGACATTCCTGTCCGCTTCGGGGTTGACTGAGCTCCGGGAGCGGACAAGAATGTGCGCGCTCCAATTACCCAGGGTGGTGGTTTTGATTTGCTAAGATGCGCACTAATTCAAGCTTGGCGTGGGGGATTATGTTTCGCGGCTTTTGCGCCATCGTCGGAGCCTATTTGATTTACTGGGCAGTGATTTATTTCATGGCCCGAAAGCACTTCAAGTTCAGCCGCGAGTGGGCTGCCCCGCTGGCTTCGGGCATTTCCATTTGCGGAGTCTCGGCGGCGATCGCCGACTCTCAGCGCCGGACGGCTTCGAGGTCGCTGCGATTTTCGCTCTGGATGGCGTAGCCGGCGGGAGCGGTGACCTGATAGACCCGTTTGCCACTCTCCTTGCGCCATCGCAATTCGACCGGCCCATCCGCCGTGGGCACGCGCCCTTCGCACCAGTCCAATCGCGAATCGGTGAATCTGAGATGGACGATCTTGTTGACCGTATCCACCTGGTGAAGCCCCAGCACATCGCGGTAGAGGACATGGACGCCGCCGTGGGATGCGAAACCGTGATTGCAACTTGCGTAATCTCCGTCGTTTTCCCAAAGCGTGCCGGTGCGTTCGGCCATATAGAGCTGGTAGGCGAGCGATTCGTCCACCAACTGCTGGCAAACCCCGTTGCGCGACAGCAGCTCCAACCGCAGCACGTTCCCGATAAATGCGTTGGCCGGATGGACATCGGGGAACGCCTTGCTCTGCTTTCGTTGCGGTCCGAAATCCTTGAGCAGTTTCTGCCAGAGCTGCGAGTGCGTCTCCGGCTTGGCGACATCAAAGTAAAAGGCAAAGTATTGGCAAACCTCCGTGCGGTTGGTGGTCGGTTGCAGCTTGCCGTTCACTCGTTTGGCATTATCCACGAAAAACTGGCCGTCGAACGATTGCCAGCGAATGGCTTCGCGGAGCTTCCCGGCTTCCCGGACCAGGTCCGGCAGGTCATACATTTTGCCGGTGGCCTCGAGCGCCCGAGCGTAGAGCATGTTCGATGGATAGTTCACATCCTGCACAAACGAGTTGGCGGCGGACCATTCCACAAAGACCCAGTTTTCGAGCTTCTCGAGAAGGCCATCCTCGTTCCTGAACTTCTTAAAGTAATCCAGGAGCCGCAACACGCGCGGCCGGAGCGCATCGACCGTGGCGCGGTCCCCGCTGCGGGCCAGATACTCCTCCAACTCGACGACAAACCAGAGCGCCCAGTTGGGGATGAACACACCGTCGTTGTGGTCCGCCGGGTAGCACATGGGCAACATGCCTTCGGGCAGATGAGCGAACTTGGGAGGCAAAAGGTAGTTCTCGAAGAAGTTCTTCTCGATCCGCGTGTCCCCGCACAGGTCTTTGGCGACGCGCGATGTGAAATAGCTGTCGCATAGCCAGCCGGCCCGTTCGCGCGACGGACAGTCCATGAAAATGTCGAGCGCATTCTGTCGGAAGGTCTCCCGCCCGGCCGCGAACAGCCGGTTCAACCGTTCGTCGCTCGCGGCGAAGTGCGCCAGCTCGACCCCGGCCCCCGCAAACTCGCGGAGATAAGGGTTCTGAACTTCACAAGCGCCTTCCAGCACGATGAGCTTCAGATAGCGCAGCGTGTACGGCTCGAACGATTCCAGATCGTAGGTACCCGGCTGCAATTCGTAGCTGATGACATTCACGCAACCGAGCCGTTTCCAATCCACGTCGCCGTTGGACAGGATTTCATCAAAGGTCAGGAGAAGGCGGGTCTTGCTCCGGCAGGTGACTTTCGCCCCAATGAAGCCGGTGAGATTGCAGCCAAAATCGACAATCTGCCAGCCGTTGGCTTTGAGGCTCAACGAGTCGCCGACCGTCCAGGTTTGATTGACGGGCTGGTTGGTGGCGTTGGCGATGGTTTGGAGTTCCAGCGAGGGGACGCTGTGCAAGTCCTTCTCGGGGTAACCGCCCAGTTTTGGGCCGATGTCGGTCAGCGAACGGTCTTTCCAAGGGTGCTCAACCTTGATCCCGGTTCTGACGTCGCCTCGGGATACCAACCAGGACGGCTGCCGCACGGTGTAGTCGGGATAGCTGACGCGGCGAGGCAGCAGCAGCTTCGCTGGCAGCTCAGAGCATTTCACGGCTGCAAGCGTGACTTTGGCATCGGTCCGCCAGCGATCGTAACCGGGTGCCAGGTCGTACACTTCCGAGAATGGACGCTGAAAACTGTAGCGCTGCGCTTTCTGAACTCGCTCCTTGAGGATCGTGGCGGCGAAAGGTTCCCCTTTGCCGCGGGTCGATGCCAGAGTTCTGCCGTCCGTAAAGACCTCCGCCTGCAAGAACGACGGTTGATCGAGCAGATAGTAACTGTTGGCGTTATAGCCTGTCACCTCGAAGGCAACCATGTTTGCGCCCGGCTGAAGCATTCCGGTCAAGTCCCACTCGTCAACACGAAAATAGCCGTGTGGTCCGCGGGCCGGCCCCTGGCCCAGGAACCGGCCATTGAGAAAGACGCGGTAAAGGGTCGTGCCCGCCGAGCGCAGGAAAACCCTTTCCTGAGCGGGCGCCGTGAAGCTGGCGCGGAAGCCGACGAACAGATTCTTCTCCGTCTCGCGGCCTTCGGGCCAAATCGGTTTGGCTGAAATGAACGACGGCGCGGAAGCCGCCAGATTCGTGCCGGTCAGCAGCAACGACAGGAGGAAGGAAGCCCGGCGGGAGAGTTGGGATGCCTGCAGGTATTGACAGTTCATATTGCGCGGTAGTTCGCGTTCATTCGGACGGACCATAACAGAGCGCGGGCCGAAACAGAAGCGATAAACGAGCTGAAAACGGAAGAGGCCAGATGAGTGCGGGATTGGTTCGGAAAGAAGAGCTTTGTAAGGTCTTGGCATCCGGACCATCTTCGGACATTCTCGGTGGAGATGTGTCGGACGCGGCATCGCTTTGGTGACTCGAGCCGGAGCGGAGCGCGTCCACTGACGAAAAACAGCCATGACCGATCAAACTTGGACCAGTCGCCGGCGCGTAGCGACGGCGCTTAATCATCAGGAACCCGACCGCGTGCCCTACGACCTCGGCGGCACCATTCTCACCGGCATCCATCAGCAGGCATATCGCCGGCTGCGGACGTATCTGGGCCTGCCGACGGCCACGGTGGACATCGAAGACGCCCACCAGCAACTGGCGCGCGTGCATGAGGATGTGAAGAAGCGTTTGAAGGTGGACGTTTACGGCGTCAACCCCTCCAAGCCGCGCGGCATTGCCACGCTGCCCTGGAGCGAAGAAGGCTACGACAAACTCGTGGACGAGTGGGGCATCGAATGGTGGAAGCCGCAGGACGGCGGCCTCTACTACGACATGCGGCGCCATCCGCTGGCCGAAATCGACAACGTGCCGGCCCTCGCAAAATACCGGTTCCCCGACCCGCTCGACCCGGGTCGATACGAAGGCATGGCGGCACGCGCCAGTGAATTGATGAACCGCAAACAGGTCGCCTACGTGTTGGGCCGCAACGCGCCGGGCATCTTTGAAATCGCTCTCTGGATGCGCGGGTTCGAGAATTATTATTGCGACATGGTCGCCAACACGCAATTCGCCGAGGCGCTGCTCGACATCATCATGGAAGTGAAAATGAAATACTGGGCCCACGCGCTCGAAGTGGTCGGCCCGAATGTCATGATGGTTTCCGAGGCCGACGATCTGGCCAGCCAGAACCGCTGCCTGGTCAGTCCGGACCTGTACCGCAAGCTCATCAAGCCGCGCCACACCAAGCTTTTCGCCTTCATCAAAAAACACGCCAAAGTGCCCGTGAAGATATTCTATCATTCATGCGGCGCCATCGCAGAACTCATCCCGGACCTGATCGAATCGGGCGTCGATATCCTGAACCCGGTGCAAGTCAGCGCCGCAGGCATGGATACCCGGGAGCTGAAGAAGAACTTCGGCAAGGACCTGACATTCTACGGCGGCGGTGTGGATACGCAGCACGTGCTGCCGCACGGGACACCGCAGGAAGTCCGCGACGAAGTGAAACGGCGCATCGACGATTTAGCGCCCGGCGGCGGGTTTATCTTCAATACCGTGCATAATATCCAGGCCGACGTGCCGCCCGAAAATATCATGGCGATGTGGGAAGCGCTGGCGGAATATGGGGTGTATCGCCCTTAAACCGATAACTAACGAGGCAGGGCCTCAGACCGGCAAGGCAGAGTGGGTTCTGTTTCTTGCCATGAAGCCCCCATCTTAACACGCTGTTTGCGCAACAACGCCTTGATTTCCTCGGCGGTTGGTTTTGTTTTGAAATCCGGCAACGGGATGCGCTGCAAAAGGTAGCCCTTTGGGTGGGGAAGCAGCCAGAACCGGGTCTCCGGCGCCTCCCCGCCGATGCGAATTCGATGCTGCATGTCAACCGTCACAGTCTTCATGCAGGTAATTTACTTGTTTAACGCCCATTCTCAACCCAAAACCACCGGGCCAAATAAATTGACAATTCACGGCGCACGGCTAAAATGAGCCTTATGCGAGTTTTGGTGGTGGAAGACGATCGAAAGACGGCGAAGTTTATTTGCAAGGCCCTCAGGGCGGAGGGCTTTGCGGTGGACACCTTTAACAACGGTTGCGAAGCCCTCGCCGCAGTCTCTGGCACTTCCTTCGACGCCGTGGTGCTGGACATCATGCTGGCGGGCCGCGATGGCCTGAGCATCGTGCGCCAGATGCGCACCACTGGCAACCGCACCCCTGTGCTTTTACTGTCCGCGCGCGGGGAAATCAACGAGCGAATCGAGGGTCTGGACGCCGGCGCCGATGATTACCTGGCCAAGCCCTTCGCGCTGGAGGAACTCCTCGCCCGCGTCCGAGCGCTGGTGCGGCGCGGAGGCGATGTGAAATCTGCCGTCCTGCGGGTGGGCGACCTCACGCTGGATACGATGGCGCGGACCGCCCAGCGCGAGGGACGCACCATCGAACTGACCGCGCGCGAATATCGGCTGCTGGAACATCTGATGCGCTCTCCCGGGCGCATTTGCACGCGCATGATGCTCATCGAAAGGGTGTGGGATTATTCGTTTGACCCCGGCTCCAACATCGTCGATGTGTATGTGCGCAAATTGCGGGACAAGATCGACGCCAACTCACAGACCAAGCTGGTCCAGACCGTGCGCGGCGTTGGGTATGTGATGAAAGAGAGTTCATGACCCTTCGAAAACGGCTTGCTCTGCGTTACGGCCTGATTGTCGGCGCATGCCTGCTCCTGCTCGGAGGGTTGGTTGAACACGAATTCATCACCGAGCCTCGCGAGCGCAAAGCGCTCGGTATTCCGGAATTGCCGGAAACCTTGTGGATCGAGTATGCCGAGGTGTTCTTTTACGGCATGATCCCGCTCGTCCTGACTGGTGGCTGGTGGCTGATGCGCCGGACGCTCGCGCCGATTGGCAAACTGGCCGAGGCGGTCGAGCAAATCCACGCCGGAAATTTACGCCAGTCGTTGCCACGCTCCGCGGAGGGAGACGAGGTGGACCGCCTCGCGGAAGTTTTTAATTGCATGTCGGTGCGCCTGGACGAGTCGATCCAGCAGATGCGCCACTTCACCCTGCACGCGTCGCATGAACTTAAAACCCCACTCACCATCATGCGCATCCAATTGGAAGCCATGCTGCAGGAGGACAAGACCCTCTCCCCGGAGCAGTTGGAATGGCTCGAATGCGAACTGGGCGAAGTACAACGGCTAACCAAGATTGTCGATGCGCTCACTTTGCTGAGCAAGGCCGACACCGGCCTCGTGAATCTGGATCGCAAGCTGGTGCGATTGGAGGAATTGCTTCTCGAGAGCTTCGAAGATGCGCAAATCCTGGGGGAACCCAGCGGAGTGCAAATCATTCTCGATGAACACGAAGATTCCGAGGTGTTGGGCGACCGGGACCGGCTGCGTCAGTTGCTGCTGAACCTGACCGACAACGCCATTAAATACAACCGGCCCGGCGGACAGGTTACGATGGCTCTGCGGGAGAGGGACGGCATGGCCGAAATCGAAATCACCAATACCGGCGAGGGCATCCCACCCGCTTTGCAGTCGCGCGTCTTCGAACGATTTATGCGCGGCGACGAAGCCCGCAGCCGAGCCATCGAAGGTTGCGGACTCGGCTTGCCCATCTGCCGTTGGATCGTTCAGGCCCACGACGGCACCATCCAACTCTCCTCCGAACCCGGCCGCACCACAGTCACCGTTCGCCTGCCGCTGGCCAAGGAAGAGGGTTAGTACCAACCTTCTCGGAGGAACCAATTGCTCGGGACTTGCTTTCCGCCAGCGTGGAAGGTAATGGTCTGGTTATGGTTATTATCCATAGTGCTGGTGGAGGTAGCAACTTGGTGGCACGCCTGCTTCTGCTCCTGGCGGCAGCTCAGCTCCTGGCGCCCGCGCGGAGTTCCGCTGGCCCACTGATCATTGACGATTTTGTCTATACTAACTCGGTCGCCGCCCGCGTGGCCTGGGTCAACACCAGCGGGCCGGCCGTAATGATGGCGACGACGGGTGGGTGGGGCACGGAACAAGTAATGGTGACTACGTGCGACTTTGCAACGCGCAGCACCCGTTGCACCTGGGATCGCACGGTGGCGCTGAACCTGGGAGCTTATACGGAGTTCGCGCTGGAGGTGTATGCCTCCGATCCAGGGTTGTTTTCCGCGTTCACACTCTACTTTCGCTCCGGTGCCGGTTGGTACGGTTGTTCCGCGACGCTCAAGCAGGCTGGTTGGCAAACGTTGCGTTTCGCGGTGGGCGATTTCATCGTCGAAGGCACGCCGACAGGGTGGAGTCAAATTGACGGTATTCGCTTGTCCCCGTGGAAAAGCGCTGCGCAGAACACTTACCTGGCAGTGCGGCAGTTGCGTGCTTACACCCCCACTGTCCTGCTGGTGCGGGACACGCAATCCAGCAACCCGGACCTTGTGCAACAAACCATTGACCGACACCTGGCGTGGCTGAGCGGTTACAACGTCAGTTGCGGTGTAGTCACCCGGGCCGGCGTGGAAGGCGGCCTATTACAAGAGTGCCGGCTGGCCATTCTGCCCTATAACGAAGCGGTTTCGGAAACCGAGATGACACGCTTGGAAAGCTTCGTGGCCGCAGGTGGCAAGCTGATGGTGTATTACCTGTTGCCGGGGCGATTGGCACCCTTGTTGGGGGTGCAGGTAACGGGCTGGACTCCGGGAGATTTCGCGGCCTGGCGGTTTTCCGATCTCGCCATTTCCAACCTGCCCGCGCGCGTCCTGCAATCCTCCTGGAATATCACCGCCGCGGTGCCGAGCGGTGCTCTCCGTTCCAGGGTGACGGCTAAGTGGGAAAATAGTCTGGGACAAGACACCGGGAAAGCGGCGTGGCTGGCGAGTGACCATGGCTTCT
>JBAXTC010000026.1:0-24180 GCA_037130375.1 Verrucomicrobiota bacterium
GAGGAAAAGTGCGCCGACTGCCGTCGGCGGCTACGATTTCTTGAATCCGCCCTGGTCGCCGCTCTTGACCCGGCGCCGCAGTTACGCTCAACCTTTCCGAAGTTTATTTATGAAATTAAGCCCCACGCAATCATTGGCCGGCATTTTAGAGCCGGTGTTTGCCATCCGCACCGAAGACGATCTTGGCATTGGCGATACCGAAGGGGTGCGCCAGATGATTGACTGGTGCCATCGTCACCAACTCAACATTTTTCAAACGCTGCCGATCAACGAAATCAGCGACGACAACAGCCCCTACAACGCCCTCAGCTCGCTGGCCATCGAACCGGCCACCATTGCCATATCGCCGCGCCTAATTCCGGACTTGTTACCGGAACAGTTCCAAACCATCGCCCGCCCGGAGTTGCTGGCTGAATTACGCAGTGGCCTGGTCAACTATCCCGGAGTCAAGGCGCTCAAGCGCAAGCTGCTCGATGCCGCCTTTGCGAGCTTCGTCACCGAGCACTTCAACCGCGAAACCGAACGCGCGCGCCAGTTCCGCTCATTTGTGATGGAAAACGCCGGCTGGCTCTCCGACTATGCGCTTTTCCGCGTGCTGATGGAGGAGAACGGAAACTTACCCACCTGGGACCGCTGGATTGCCGAACACCGGACCCCGCCGAGCGCGCGCGCCTGGTTGCTGTCGCTGCCCGATAAACGCCGCAACGAGCTGCTGCACAAGCAGCTTTTCTTCATGTACGTCCAATGGCTCGCCTTCGGCCAATGGCAGGCCCTTAAGGCCTACGGCGCCACGAGGAAAGTCTATCTGATGGGCGACATCCCCTTTGGCGTCGGCCGCTTCAGCGCCGACGTCTGGGCGAACCGGGCCATCTTCGATCTCGAGTGGAGCGGTGGCGCGCCGCCCGAAAAGGTCTTTAAAGTCGATCCTTTCACCGAGAAGTGGGGACAGAATTGGGGCATCCCCAATTATCACTGGGACAAACTTCGCCGCGCTAATTTTGACTGGTGGCGCACTCGCGTCGGCAACATTCAGAAAGTCTTTCACCTCTACCGCATCGATCACGTCCTCGGGTTCTTCCGCATCTATTCGTTCCCGTGGACGCCTGACCGGAATCCGGAGTTCCTGCCGCTCGACGAGCCACAAGCAGCCGCAAAGACCGGTGGCCGTTTGCCCGGATTCAAGCAGTTCCCCGACGACACCGCAGAACACAAGACCGCCAACCAGGCGCAAGGCGAAGAAATTCTGCGCATGGTTCTGGAAGGCTCTGGCGAAACCACCGTTGTCGCCGAGGATCTCGGCGTGGTGCCTGAATACGTGCCCCCCACCTTGCAGAAGCTGGGCGTCCCCGGCTTCCGCATCCCCATGCTCTTCCGCGAGCATGACGGCACATACTCGGACCCGAATCAATACCCCCGCCTTTCGCTGGCCCAGCCCACCACGCACGATCACCCGCCGCTCGCCGACGCCTGGGCCGAGTGTTGGCGCAACATCGACGCCGGCAAGGACGTGGAAATCAACCGGCGCGAACTGCGCCAGACGATGGCCTTTGCCGACCTGCAAGACGAGGAGCCGCCGCGCGAATTCACCGGTCATCTCCACGAAGCATACACTCGCAGGGTGCTGCGCTCGGCCTCGTGGCTGGCCGTGTTCCAAATCACCGACATCTTCGCCATGACCGCCCGCTTCAACACCCCCGGATCAGTCGCCCCGACCAACTGGTCCCACCGGCTGCCTCAGACCGTCAACGAGCTGGACGAAACCCCGCTGCTCCTCGCTCAAGCTGAAATGTTCTCCCGCCTCGCCAGAGACAGCGGGCGCGTCGTTTGAAGCCGGAGTCTGCCTCGAGGTCCGCCCTTCCGCGCAATCCCGGCTCAGTCCGGGTATCCGTTGGGATGGAGCTTGTGCCAGGCCCAGGCGGTGGCGACGATGTCTTCGAGTTTCGGAAAGCGGGGTTTCCAACCCAGCTCACGAATGGCCTTGCCGGCGGCGGCGACGAGCTTCGGTGGGTCGCCGGGGCGGCGGGGTTTTGAGACAGCCGGGATCGTTTTCCCCGTGACCTTCTCGCACATGCCAATCACTTCGCGCACGGAATAACCATCGCCGTTGCCCAGGTTGTAAAAGCCTTGCTTGCCCGGCTCCAGCCCAAGGATATGGGCTTGCGCGAGGTCGAGGATGTGAATGTAATCGCGAATGCAGGTGCCGTCGGGGGTGGGATAATCGGTGCCGTAAATCTCGCACTGCGGCTTCTGGCCGAGCGCGACCATGAGCACGTTGGGGATCAGATGCGTTTCCACCCGATGATGTTCGCCGAACTTCTCGCTCGCGCCGGCGGCGTTGAAGTAGCGGAACGCGATGAACTCGAGGCCGTAAATCGTTTGATACCATTGAAGCACTTTCTCGAACATCAGCTTCGACTCGCCATAAGGGTTGATCGGGCGCTGCGGCAAGTCTTCGGTCATCGGCACGCGGTCGGGCGGACCGTAGGTGGCGCAGGTGGAACTGAACACGAACTTCTTGACGCCGCACTCAACCGCGGCATCGAGCAACTTGAGGCCGTTGACAACGTTGTTGTGGAAATACTTCTTCGGGTTCGTCATGGATTCGCCAACCTGCGCGTTTGCGGCGAAGTGCATGATGGCGTCGGGCCTTGCTCCTTGAACGGCCTGGAGGATGTCATCCTTCTCCTCGGGTCGCCCGAAGATGAAGCGTACCCGTCCGTCCACCGCCGACCGGTGACCTTCGGTGAGGTTGTCATACACGGTCACTTGATGACCTGCGTTGAGCAGTTCCTCGGTGCAAATTGAGCCGATATAGCCGGCGCCGCCGGTGACAAAAACGTTCATAGACGCAAAGTTAGTCGGACTGGGCCTGTGACTCAATGTCTTTAGTGGCCCGGTGGCGGCTGCTGGCCCATGATTTATTCACGCGCCGGGAACAGGATGGCACCCCGGTTCAGCCGAAATCCCAAAAGAACCTCGGCCACTCAGCCTGGTTTTTCTGCATGGACCAACGTGTTCCCAAAACCCAGCAGCCCAAGAGTCTCCAAGGCTGGCAGGGAGGATGGGAATTGGGCCGGATGAAGCTGGGCGACGTCGAGCCACTCTTGCACCGTCTGGGTTTGCATACTGCCGTCTCGTTTGAGCAGTTCAGCGACGTGGCCTACCGCCAGCTCACTTTGCTTTTGAGTGATGACTTTCATAATACGATCCGCGGTGATGCGGACAGTATAATTCATGTGCTGAGCGTTGTCAAATTTGTCTTTCCATTCCCGGGGGGTTGGCTAAACTTCCGCCATGCCAGAGATAGTGGAATTTGTGAATCGTGGATCGGGCTCAATAACGCCGTCGATTGTCGAGAAGGTGCTTCGGCATCTGCCGCAGTGGAAGCTGGAGTTTACTCAGATATACGAGCCGCTGTTTCCGCATCTTGTTGATCAACTTGAATTTCTGGCCGACGCGGTCGAAGACACGGCGGAAGGCGCCTACCGGGAATTGCCCTACGGCGCGTTTGCGCAGGCGGTGTTCGCGCTCATCTACGCGCACAAGAAGGTCGGTATCATTCCCGATTCGATCCTGAATCTGGGCCGCGCTGACGATTCCAGCGTCGTGCGCGCGGTGCTGATCCAAAATGAAAAAGCCTTTGCGATCTATGCCGCCACGCAAAACACGGAGTGGTCCCGGATCACCAGCCAGCCGTGAGAAAACGTCAAACCGGGAATCCAGCCTGGCCAACAATCCTCTGATCCCACGGGCCTTTGCTCACCGGCAGCTTGGCGCCCCGGCGTTTCGAGTGTTCGCCGGTCAGCCGCCTGCCGGGAGCCGATGATAATCTTTGGGAGACCATCCGTGTGGTAGCTGCCTTTGAGACCGCGACGCTGTCGGGAACAATTTGCGCTTGCAATTCCGCGCGGACAAGTCACGCTCGGACCCGTTCAGACGTGCGCTTGCGGGGTTCATGTCATGGTGAATCGTCAGTCGAACTGTTTCGGTGATGATGCGAAACCCGGTGATCGGGAACAGCATGAAAATGACGCCAGCCCGTCTCGAACAATGATCAGCAATGAATACCAAGCTCTTCGTCGGCAACCTTGACTTCAAAGTCACCGAGAAAGATTTGCAGGACGCCTTCGCCGCGCATGGCGCCGTGGTGGAAGCCCACGTCATGGTGGACAAAATGAGCGGTCGCCCGCGGGGATTCGCCTTCGTCACCATGGCATCGCCCGAGGATGCCCAGAAGGCCATCGCGGCGCTCAACGGGGCGGATATGCAGGGCCGCAAGCTCACCGTCAACGAAGCCCGGCCCAGGGAAGAACGCCCCGGCGGCGGCTCTGGCGGCGGCTCTGGTGGCGGTTCTCGCGGCGGACGCGAGCGTGGCGGCTACGACCGGCGGTCCTGAACCCAAATCATTACCAGTTACTCATCTCTGTTCTGTTACAGCGTTCCTTCTTGCATGAATAAAATCCAACCCGTGGAGGCTCATTGAGCCGCCCTTTCCCATCTCGTTCGTATCATTCGCGCGAACCTTTGCATCGCCGAAACGGTAAAATTCGCGCCCGCGAAGTCCGCGTCATCGACGAGGCCAAACAACAATTGGGGGTGATGTCTCTGGATGAGGCTCTGCGCCTGGCGCGTGCCAAGGGACTGGACCTGGTCGAGATTGCGGCCACCGCCACTCCCCCGGTGTGCCGCATCGTCGATTACGGCAAATTCCTTTACGAAGAAGCCAAACGAAGCAAGGACTCCAACGCTCGGCAGTCTGCGAGCAAAATGAAAGAGCTCCAGATCTCTCCGGCCATCGACCGGAACGATCTGGGGGTGAAGTTGGACCATGCCATCCAATTCCTTTGCGATGACATGAAAGTTCGCGTCAAGCTGCGCTTTAAGGGCCGCCAGAAGGCGCACAAAGAAATCGGCTTCCAAGTCGTCAACCAGTTCGTTCAGGACGTCGCCCCTTACGGCCATGCGGATTCACCGCCCAAGATGCTGGGTGACCGCGATCTCAACGTGGTTCTCAGCCCGCTGCCTCGCAACAAACGGGCGAAATACCCGCGGCAGGGTGAGACCGCGGATTCGTCTGCCGCCCCGGCTAGTCCCCCGGAAGAGGCCAAGCCCCTTTAGGTTCGCTGCCGCTCAGTCGTCGGCGTAGCGTGCCTTCAACATCGCCGAGAAACGGGCCACCTTTTCCTTCCGACGCTTTTTGGCGCTGGGCTTTTCAAAGCGCCGGCGCAGTCGGAACTGCTGCAAGGTTTGCTCGCGGTCCAATTTCTTCTTAAGCCGGCGGATGGCTCTCTCCACCGGCTCGCCTTTTTTCAATTTAACTTCAGACATAATTAAACTTCAGTACGTAGCGCAAAAAAACCCGGCAGGGCACCCGCCCGTGAGCGCACCTGAACACCGCATTTCGCCGGTTCCACTCTGCCAAGTTCCAAACCATCCGTGAGGACGCTCGCCTGAAGTTCGCTGAGTCACGAAGGCGCCCATCTCTCCGAATGAACGCCTAGAGTAGCGGCGTCGGCGCAGAATGCAAGGGACAATTTGGGTCGGCGCGGATTCTTCTGCGATTGATTTTTATCGCCCGACGGCATCTAGGCTGGATATGCTGACAACCCAAATGAAATTCAACCTGGCTATGGTCCTTCTGTTTGGATGCATCGGGTCGGCGCAAGCCCAACCCACTAATTCGTTCCCACTCTGGACCGCTGGAGCACCCGGCGCACTCGGTGATC
The DNA here is from genome assembly GCA_037130375.1 of Verrucomicrobiota bacterium. Classification (GTDB taxonomy): domain Bacteria; phylum Verrucomicrobiota; class Verrucomicrobiia; order Limisphaerales; family UBA8199; genus JAPLUA01. The sequence goes on from JBAXTC010000026.1 coordinate 5,727, forward strand.
AGGATAAAGATATTCCAACCCTCACGCCCTTCTTTCCCGAGCCGGGGAAGGCGACCGGAGCCGCCGTCGTCATTTGTCCGGGCGGCGGCTATGGCGGCCTGGCGCCCCATGAAGGCAAGGACTATGCGAGATTCCTGAACGAACAAGGTGTCGCCGGGTTCGTTTTGAAATATCGCCTTGGCTCCAGCGGCTATCATCATCCGGCCATGCTGCAGGATGCCGCGCGCGCCGCGCGAACCGTGCGCGCCAACGCTGCGGAATGGAAACTGGACCCCAAACGCATCGGGATCATGGGATCCTCAGCCGGCGGCCATCTCGCCTCGACTTTGGTGACGCATTTCGATGCGGGCAAAGCCGACGCAACAGACCCAATCGAACGCGCGAGTTCCCGGCCCGACCTGGGGATACTCTGTTACCCTGTCATTACTCTGACAGATCCGTTTACGCACCACGGGTCAAAAAATAATTTGCTGGGCAAAGAACCCGCGCCGGAGTTGATCCGCGAACTCTCCAACGAACTCCAGGTCACCAAAGACACCACGCCATGTTTTATCTGGCACACGTGCGAAGACAGCGGTGTGCCGGTTGAGAACAGCCTGGAATTTGCTGCGGCGCTGCGCAAAGCCGGCGTCCCCTTTGACCTTCACGTTTATCAGAAAGGGCCACACGGGCTTGGCCTCGGCACCCGGGAGTGGAACCTCGAGAAACGGCATCCCTGGACCAGTGACCTGGTGTTCTGGCTGAAGGGGCAGGGGTTTAGCCAGTAACGGTTACGGCTGTCCCACCGCATCCGCCGCAGTCGCCGCGGCTTCGCGTTTCTTGTCCTGCCGCTCCCAGTACCAGGTGATCCAGATGCTGATCTCGTAGCGCAGTTGGAGGGGCACGAACATGATGATCTGGGTGATGACCTCCGGAGTGGTCAGCAAGGCTCCCAGCACCAGGTTGATGACGATCATGTAACGGCGGCCTTTGGATAGGATGCGGTAATTCAAAACACCGATCTTCACCAACGTCAATATGATAACGGGCATTTCAAACCCCAGCCCCATGCCCAGCATGAATTTGCAGACGAAGCTGATGTAGTCGTCCGCTTTCCATTGGAAGGCGGAGAAGCCCAGCCACTGGGAATACTTTTGGGACGCAGCCAGTGCGATCGGCATGAGGGCAAAATAGCAAAATGCGACGCCGAATAGGAACAGCGCCGTACCGTAGCCCAGCCCGCGATAGATATAACGCTTTTCCTTCATCCTCAACGCGGGAAAGACAAAGCAGGCTATGAAGTAAAAGATGAACGGCGACGCCATCACCAAGCCACCGTAAAACGCCACCTGGAACGCGACGAAGAACCCACTGGCGGGACTGAGATTCAGCAGATCGATCTTCAGTCGTTGCGCCTGTTGTGCGAGATCGGAGTCATTGTCCACCCGCCACGTCAGCACATGATTGGTGCCGACGACCGCTGGCTCGACGCGTACGGCCACAAATCGGTTGGTGCTTAACTCCAGTGCCGCCTGCTGCTGGGCGGTCAGTGCGAAAACGCCAAGCTGATTGGTGCCAAAGAGAACGGTGACGACCTGATTAGTGCCCGGGTAAGAGATCTTGGCCTTATCCATGGGCCGTTTGAGGATGGTGACGACGAGATTGCCAGCGATCAAGCAAATCAGCATGGCGACGCCCAAGGCGACCAAGCTCTTGATGAGCACCCAACGGAGATCCTCCAGGTGCTCGAGAAATGATTTTACAGGTCCGCCCTCTTCTCCCTCTGATTCGTCAAGGCGTTCCGCTTCCGGTTCGTCAGGCATAGCAGAAACTGCTCAACAAATCAGGCTTTCGGGCCGGGTGTAGTCTGCGAGACGATCTGCTGCGGCTCGGTCTGGGACGGTGTTCCGCTGGCGGGCAGGCGTTTGGGGGGCGGCTGCGTTTCGTCCATTGCAGACGAAATCTCTTCCGTCACCTCGCGCGTCGCTTTCTTGAACTCTTTGATGCCCGTGCCTAGCCCCTTGGCCAATTCCGGCAATTTCTTGGCACCAAAGAGGATGAGAACGACCGCCAAAATCAATACGATTTCCCAGCCACCAAAAAAACCAGCAAACATGACATTCATAAATTAGCAATCAATACCCGGGCAAGTTAAGCCCGCAACCTTTAATAGTAAAGAACCAAAAGCCACGGCATGAGGGGCCATTTGGCTGGGGAAAAAATAAGGCGCCAGACCCTGAGGCCTGACGCCGTGAAATAGTTACCTGCGGGTTACTTGGCTGGCGGTGTCAAGACAACGAAGTCGTCCCGGCGATTCTTCTTCCAGGCGGCTTCGTCGTGGCCCGGATCCTCCGGCTTGTCCTTGCCGAAGCTCGTGGTATCAACCCGGGTCGCATCGATCCCGAGACGGATGAGCTCCTCGCGCACGGCCAGAGCCCGCCGCTCGCCGAGCGACCGGTTGTATTCTTCGGTGCCGCGTTCGTCGCAGTTGCCTTCGATCTTCACCGCGGTGGCCGCGTTGGCCTTCAAATAATCTGCCACCGCTGCCACTTTGGGTTTTTCGGATGCCTTAACAGCGGAGCTGTCGAAGTCGAAATAGACGGTGTCGGCTTTAAGGATCGAGCGATCTTCGGGCCAGCCCGCATGGGTGTCCGGCGAATTGGACGGAGTGCCAGTCGGGTTGACAATCGGGTTGACAATCGGGTTGACAATCGGGTTTACGGGAGGATGACTCACATCGGTGGTGATCGGCCCCGTCGGCAGGGTCGTTCTTCCCCCATTATCGGTTAGTGGGGCGGCGGAGCCTTTATCCGTGGGGTTTTTCGTGTACGGATTAGGGAGCTGAGTAACGCCCACCGGCTTCTTTTTGCAGCCGGAGGCAGCGACGGCGAGGACGAGTCCTATCACCAATAGATTGGCGAACTTGGTTAGTTTCATTTTTTTATCTTTCGTGGCGGGCTATTTGGCCCAACTAGGTTGTGATTGTGAGCTAATTCCCGGAATCCGGGAAACATCTTTGTATTGTTTGGTCGGCACGTCAAGCAGGGAGAGCGCATAATGGCCCCCTTGCCGCCGGCCGTAGGCCAGCGTACGCGAGTTCGGTGCCCAGGATGGGTCTTCGCCCGCGACCAGCGGCGTGGCGGTCCCCCCGGTGGCCGGCACCACGCAGATCGTGAAACCAGCCCCTTGCGACGTAAACGCGATCAACTTGCCGTCCGGCGACCAATCCGGCTCGGTCGGGCTCAATACTCCTGACGTCGGGATGCGCTGCGGCTCACCGCCCGCGGGGGAGATTTTCGAGAGCGCCCGCCGTTCCTTGTCTTTGGACGCGTAACAAATCCACTTGCCATCCGGCGACCAGCAGGGCGAGGACTCGTCCTGCGGCGACTTGGTCAAGCGCTTGAGGCCGCTGCCGTCGGAATTGCAGACATACAAATCGGTCCAGCCGTCTTTGCTCAAAATCATAGCCACCTTGCTGCCGTCAGGCGAGACCGCCGGGCTGATGTTCGAGCCGCCATACCGCGCGAATGCCTTGCGATCGCCGCTGGAGAGGTTGTGATAGAAGATGTCCGCGTTGTTGAGCCTGTAGGAGACGTAGTACAGCGCCATGTGCCCCGGTACCCAGCACGGCGCCGCCACGATGGTGTTGTCCTTCGTCACGGCCTGCGAGCCATAGCCATCGAAATCGGCGATGTAAATCTCCCCGCTCCGGCCGCTCTCGCCTTTGAACGCGATTTTGGTCTGGGCGATCGGTTTCCGGCCGAGCGCCTGGACGAAATCGTCCGCGAACGCATGGGCCTGCCGCCGCAGCGCCGCGCCGGAATAAACCTTCGAGACGAGGGTGGTTTTGTTGTGCGGATCGGTCACCCGGCCTTCAAGATTCCCGTTGTTGCTGCCCGAGAGGAGGTATTGGGCGGCCGCGGCGTTCGTAAACGCGAAACCCTGAACGTAAAGATCAAACCGCAACACCTGCACTGCCTCGCCCGTGAAACCGCTCATCGAGATGTAAATGGGCTTGGTGTTGCCGGGAACGACGACGACGTTGGTGATGTCGATCTGTGAGTAGGCAGAACCGCTAACCGCAATTAAACTGACTGCTGCAAAGATTTGGTTAAACCGCATAATATATTTCATCCAAGAGCTCGTTTCGCCGCAACGTTGAAGTTGATGCCGACGGTGCGCTGATTTTCCTTTGCATCGTCCGGCAAGGGTGCGGCGACTTTCACCCGGTCCAACGTCACTTGAACCGATCGATCCACAGCCGCGTTGCCGGAAGAGCGGGTGATTCGCGAGGAAACGACGGTGCCGTCGCGGGCGATAGTCACCGAAACTGCCACCGTGGCGTTTTCATCCGTAATGCCATCCGGCACAATCCACGTGCGCTGGTAAACACTCTTCACCGCCTGCAAGAAATTGGCGTATGGCACCCCGCCGCCCCCTGGCCCCTTCAGCTCGATGGTTGTGCCCGAGGAACGGCCTTCTTCCAGGCTGTTCGCAGCACTGCCAAAAGCGGCCGCCACGCGCCGCCGTCGGATCGCTTCCTGCCTGACCTGTTGTTCGCGAGCCTCTTCCTGCGCCTGCGCCTCGGCCCGGGCCTTGGCCTCGGCCCGCACCTTGGCCTCAGCCTTCGCATCCTTCGTCGAGCGCACGACCGGGGTGAAGTCGATCACCGGCTTATTAGGCTTGCGCTCTTTGCTGGGCTCCAGCGAGTCCTCATCCCTGGGCGGTGTGACCTCTTTAACAACTTCCTTGGGTGGGTCAGGTTCCCTCACCTTCTCAGCCGGCGGTGTCGGCGCGGGCTTGACAACCGGCGCTGGCGGAGCCGGCAGAGGCTTTTGCATCGGTGCCGGCGGAGGATTGGCATTGGGATTTCCGCCTCCCGACAGCAGGGCATCCACGGTCTTGAACGGGACGAAGTCGAGGACCGGCAGGTTGTCCGGCTGGCTTTTGGACGCCACAAAGGCCGGGCCGATTAATAAAATGACCGCCAGCAACAGGTGAAAACCTGTCGAGGCGAAGACACATTTCTTTTGCAATCGATCCATCAGCGTTTGCCTTGCGGTTCCGTGCGCAGTGAGTAACGGGTTATCCCGTGGCGCTGGCAGGCGTCGGTCAGGGCGGCGAAATACTCCAACGGGCTTTTCCGATCTGCGCGAATATAGACAACCAGATTCGGGTCTGTTTGATAATCTTTAACGAGCTCGGCTTCAAGCTGCGGCAGCGACATGGGCATCTTGTCCAGCCGGTAGGCTCCCTGGGGTGTGATTTCCACAGTGCGAATGTCGCGCTGGTCGATCTTTGCATCGGGTTGGCCGCCCTTGGGCAGCTTCAAGTTGATGCTCTGCTCGAGCAGCGGCGTGGTGATGACAAAGATGATCAGCAGCACAAACGCCAGGTCCAACAGCGGCGTGATGTTGATCTCGCTGAGCGTCACCAGGGCGCTACGTTGAGAGAACCGGCGCATCTACCCTTCCTCCAGATATTCCGTCTCCATCTTCGACACCAATTCCTGCGCGAAATTGTCCAGTTCGACCGTCAGGACGCGCAGATTGTGGACCAGCCAGTTGTAACCGAACATCGAAGGGATGGCGACGAGCAAACCGGCGACCGTGGTAATAAGCGCGGCGGACACACCCGGCGCCATCGCCGACATGGTCGCAACGCCTTGCTGGGCGATATGGCCGAACGTGCTCATGACACCCCAGACCGTGCCCAGCAATCCCAGGAACGGCGCGCCGCTCACCGCAATGGCCAGCAGGATCAATCCTGATTCCAGCTTGAGAGATTCCTGCGCGACGGTGTTTTCCATCGAGCGCTTGACGTGCTCCATGCCTTTGAGCGAGACGTATTTCTTCCGGCCGCTGCCGTCAGGGTTCTTCAGCCGCGCGTCCAGCTCGAGGCTGCCGGCCTGATAAACCATGAACATCGGGCAGCCATCGGCCTGAACCCGGCGGTCGAAAACATCGAGCACGTTTTTCTGCGTGCGATACTCGGCGTTGAAGAACTGGTTGAGCTTCTTGGCGCGATGCATTTGCACCGCTTTGGCGATCATAACCGACCAGGCGATGATGGAGAATAAGATAAGGCAACCAATGATGACCTTGGCTTCAGGTGTGGCTTGTTCCCACACATAAACCAATTCCGGCTTATTTGCGTTGGCAGCAACGGCAGCTAAAAAAACAGGTGCGTTCATCCCGACACGACGACACAAAATCAGACAGACTCCGCGAACTTGGTCGTGAGGAATGGAAGCGCCCAAGCGGAACTCGTTCAAAAACCAACCGACTAACTAAAAAACTTAACTGGAATAGTTCTAACACCACCCCGTAAAATTGCAAGCACAATTTTCAGAATTATTAGAGCAAGCGGTCGCCCTTGTCGAGACCTTGTTTTGGGCGCATTTTGGCGAAAGTTTGCCAACTGACATCGAGCTTGGAAACCGGAGCGTCCCGGGGGTAGTGCGCGTCTCAGATTTTTCTGCGGACCGCACCCCGTTCTGCTGTGCTGACGCCTGCTGCCACGAAAAACCCTCGACGGGGCCATTTTTGCTCTATCCGGTATCAGAAGGACTTTTCTGTAACGATAACGCCAATCATCAGAGATCAGGTTTTTGGAGAATCAGGGCGCTAGTTGCACCAAGTGCCAACCCCTACTCCGATCGGGAAGCAGCCCAGACCGACCCCGGCGGAGATACCGCAGGCCCCAAGCCCGACGGAGCAACCACCGATGCCAAACCCTACCGAGAGGCCCACACCGGGTGCGCAATAGCCAGCCGCGTAAGGACCTGAGTATGCACCCGCATAGACAGGTGCCGCGTCGAACGCGTTGTTCGGTGGGGGCTGGTAGCCAGTGGGGACATAGCCCTCCCACTCGTGGGTCGGGGTCGATTGCGGCCAGGACTGCTGCTCGTAATTGTAGATCACAGGAGCAGTCTGATGAGCCTGCGGTGGAGGCGATTGCACTTGGGGGTTGATTTCGCCGGTCTTATAGACCACGGGCGCGGTGATCACCGGTCGCGTGGCGCAGCCTGTCAGCACCAACCCGATGACGACTAACATTGCGATGTTCTGCTTCATGTTCATGTCCTTATTGTCAGCGTAGCCGAGTTATGCATGGGCTTGCGCGACCGGATCTGGGCGCTGGACACTCGGGCCGACCATGTTCCGTCGCAATTACCATCCAAATATGCCAGAGTTTATTGGGAAGTCAACTCCCAAATCCTCGGCTTAGCGTGTGATCAGGGTGGTTTCAAGAAATCGTAGCCGCCGACGGCAGTCGGCGCTAACACTCCGATAATCGAGGGAAAGTGCGCCGACTGCCGTCGGCGGCTACGATTTTGCAGGTTCTTGAATCCGCCCTGGCGTGTGATGCCAGGAAGATTCGTGGGGCCACAGTTGGCGCTGCATTCCCTGCGCATGTTACTCCTGAGAATCCTCGCAACCTCCTGTTTCTCTAAACCCTCGATCTCTAGCGTTCCGGTTGTACGGACACATCCCCTTTTGTGAATGCGTAGAGAGTAGCGTGCTTAGGCCCGAGATGGACCGAGATGACAATCATGTTGGTCGGGTCGAGGTAGTTGAAGGGAACAAATTCGGTGCTTGAGGCGTGAATCCAGTTACGGCACTTGGGCGCGAGCCTGCATTTATCCGCGAAGTCGGGCTTGGAGTCGAAGATGTATTGTGGATGGGCTGCGCAATAGGCTCGCGTTTCTCGAAGTAACGTATGGGCGATCTGGGGTGCTTCCATTTCATCCGCCATGCCCTTGATACGGTTGTAGGCCCGAGATACGGCCGGCAGGAGCAGGGACGCCAGGATGGAGATGATGGCAATCACGCAAAGCAACTCGATAAGCGTGACACCGCGATTCACACGGCACTTCAGTGCGAGGGAGGGACAACGTGCAGTTCCTCGCCCACTGGCACAGCCTCCGGTCGGGCGTGAACGCCAGTTCCTTCCATCCAGCGTTGTCCGTTCCAATCGCACACTCATTTGACCGAGCAGTAGCACGTTACTCACGGACGCGTTTCAAGGAGTTTGCTGGGTTATCCGTGTTTTCGTGCGATGATCGAGGTGGTTTCACAATCAACCTCCTCATCCGCGTTCTTGAACTCGTCCAAAGCCAGTAGCTCGCCCACGATCTTGAAAGGTTTCACCCCAATCGCAGAAGCCAATTCCCTCACGACCACCCGATCGAGTAAACAGGTCGTCTTACGAGAGAATTCGCCTCAACTGTTTTCAGTTCCTGCCAATAATCAGACTTATCCGCGGTGCCAGCACCGTGCCAGGCATTGATATTTGGGACAACTGAACTAAAAGAACCCACCACAGAGGTGACCGGCCAGAACCTCACCCGCGCAGCGTTGAGTACGCGCGGGCGCGCAAAACGAACTTTCCTATCGGTTAATTCGGAATAGAATGTTGAACAAATAGAATGTTGAACAGTCACAAACGAAAGCAGTCGCCATGAATCCAACCACTGCAAATATCGAACTTCAACCATCAACCCAGTGCCGTAAGGCAGTCGCCGGAGGATTCCTTAAGGCGATTCTGGCCAGTCTGTTGCTGGTCGTCGCCCTGGAGGGGCCGGTGCTGGCGCAGACGACTAATGCGGCGGATGATGGCACCGTTCTCAAGCAAATGATCATCTTTGGCCGCCATAGCATCCGCTCGTCGGTCACGGCATCCAACACCTTGCAGCAGGATGCCGTTGATGCATACCCCGCCTTCGTCGGGGTTCCCATCGGCTACCTGACTCCGAACGGACGGCTGGCGGCCGGCTTAATGGGATCCTATTTCCATGATTATCTGCTTCACGAAAAGGTGCTGACGGGCGACACGAATATTGACTTGGTCCACTCGTATTTCCGTGCCAATACCATTGAGCGCTCGTACATGACTGCGGCCAAATTCGGGGCGGGGTTGATTCCGGGGACCAGCATACCGGTTCACACGTTTGCGGCGAATGCTCCTGACCTGGTGTTTGATCCCCTTTTGGCCAAGGTGGCGAACGTGGATCCCGCCCGCGCCTTGGCCGAGATTCAAGGGGTTTTCGGCAGCGGAACCAACCTTTCGCCCGCCTACAACAGCGAGCTTTCCCTGATCAGTAAAGTGCTCTATCCACCTCCAACACAGCCGACCAACGGTGCCACCCAAGGCTCGGTTGATCCGACGACCCAGCTAATTCTTCTGGTTACCAATGCGCCACAGTCATCAACGAATTACTATACCGGGGGAGTGATTGGCACGGGCGGACTGGATTCAACCCTGTCCGCCGCCGACCCGTTTGTCATGCAATACGCGGATGGCTTTCCGACTAACGAAGTAGCGTGGGGCCGGCTGACGTTGGATACGCTTTCGCAACAGACCCGCTTGGTGACCCTGCAATTTGATATTTGCATGCGCCAGCCCTACCTTGCCCGGGTGCAGAGCTCGAGTGCTGCTTCCCACATTCTACGTTCCATGCTTCAGGTCACAGGCGGGGTGCGGCTGGACGGGGCCTTGGGAACCCCCGAATCAAAGGCTCTGGTGATTGTCAGTTCCGACGCCTATCTGGCGGGATTGGCGGGACTGCTGGACTTGCACTGGTTGCTCCCCGGCTATCAGCCGGACTTTTGTCCTCCCGGCGGTGCCTTGGTTTTTGAACTGCGGCAGGTAAAAACGACGGGACAGTATCTGGTTCGCGTGTTTTATACGGCCCAAACCTTTGACCAACTGCGAAATCTGACCCCGCTGACCCTTGCGACCCCGCCAGCCACCATGCAACTCCTGGTTCCTGGCGGCAGTTCGGCTACGAATTTGGACGTTGATTTTTCCACCTTCATCAATCTGATGAACGCAGCCATTGACCTGGAATGTGTGAAGCAGCCGTTCGCGGACGAGATTCAGCCCAGCGTGCAAGACCCTTACACCGCCGATAATCCAACAAACATTACGGCCAGCGTTAACGCCAAGACGGTCACGATTGCGTGGCCGGCCGATCATATTGGTTGGATTCTCCAGGCCCAAACTAATGGCTTGAGCCCCGGCCAGTGGTTCGATTTGCCCGGCTCCGGCGACGTCAACTTGGTGGAAATCCCTATAAATCCGGCCAACCCGGGGGTATTCTATCGGCTGCGCCGGCCCACCAATATTGACCCAATCGTCCACTGAGCCACGGAAGCAGAACCGCTCTGCCCTCGTTGTATGCTGTAAGCCCATAGTCAATCCTCTGTGATGCCAGGGAGAAAGCCTTCTTCCACGATGCGCACGCCCAACCCACAGCGAGCATACGACTTCCCCCATGAACAAACTGCCGACAATCCTCTGCATCTCCACGGCATTGTTTTTCTCCCCCAACGCCAATGCCTGGAGCGGAGCAGGTCACCAGGTCATCGCAGCAGAAGCATATCCTCAGCTTTCACCCAGCCCTCAGAGTAGCTGACGATTTAATGTTCAGCCCGGAACCCCATCGCCTGTGCAGCGGCGATCTGAAAAGCGCGGCGCACCTCGGAGGCATCAGAATTGGGGAAGTCCGAACGTTGGACCATCAAAACGTAAATGATCTGTTTCACCGGATCAATCCATGCCTGCGTGCCATAAGCTCCCCCATGGCCGAAAGTGCCGGCTGATAACATGCCGGTGATTCCCTGGGGTTGCCGCACAACACACCAGCCCAAACCCCAACCGTTACCGTCGGTGAATCCCGCCTTGAGGTCACCCGTTTGGATGCTGGTCATCAGGTTCACGGACTCCGGCTTCAAATATCGCTTCCCGTCGAGCGCGCCCTGGTTGAGGATCATCTGGCAGAATTTGGCGTAATCCGGCGCGGATGAGAATAAACCGCCGTTGGGAGCAGGATAACGGTCGTGGTCCGTGGGCTGATGTCCGTGCAAAAAGGAAATAGGCACCTCCTGAAACGTTGCATTCGTGTGAGAATAAGTCCGGGCTAATCGGGGAAGCTGCTGCGAACTGAGATAAAAGGTGGTGTCCTTCATGCCCATCGGGTCGAACAGCCGTCCCTGGAGGAAAGCGGGAAAAGATCTTCCGGAAACGATCTCGATAATGCGCCCCAGCGAGTTGATGCCAGACTGACAATATTGCCACTTGGATCCCGGCTCGAACTTAAGCGACTTTCCCACATAAAAAGGAATCACATCTGCCAGGGAGCGGGCCGTGATATACTGCTCCAGGGTGGCTTCGCGCATCCCTGAGGTGTGAGTCAAAAGGTGCCTCAAGGTGACTTGCGCCGGTTTGCCATCAGTAGTTTTCAGGTTACCCAGCTCGGGCAAATACTTGGCCACCGGATCGTCCACCGACAGTTTCCCTTCCTCCTGCAGCATGAGCACCGCGGTTGCCGTTATGGGCTTGGTCATCGAGGCAATCCAGAAAATGGTGTCGGTCCGCATGGGTGCTTTGGTGGCGATATCCGCCAGGCCGGCGGCTTGGAGCTGAAGCACCTTGTCGCGCGTTGCAACCAGGGTAACCACGCCGGGCACCTCCTCTTTGGAGACGCACTCCTGCATGGCTTTAGATACAGCGGCAAACGAATCAGCGCCCCCCGCTTGCCCCGTAACAAGGAACAGGGCGACACATGAAACGATCGGCGCAATAAGGGAAATAGACATCATGGTGGTTTGCTGAGCATTCATACGATGAAGATTAGACCACAAATGAACCGCCAGGAAAGGCTGATTTGGCGTAATCCAATGGTTCGGTTTTGATCCGGCACAACAAAAAAGCCGGAATTTTCATCCGGCCTCTTTGACACACGTTAAACTGAGAACAATCTGAAATCGTTCGGACAACAACACGATACCAGATCCCCTGTCCCCCGCATGTCACCAGTTGTGGGGACATGCGGATGATCTAGCGGCCCCTTTTCTCAAAAACCTGAGGTCTGATTTCGCATGAATCTCACAAAACGTTTCCTTCCTGTCACGGCACCGCCGGTGTCACCAGTCGGTAAAATCGCAGGCCCAGTTCCGTGCCGGCGCTGTCAATCACTGTCACCGCGTGGTTCGTCGTCGGCGCGGCGACGTCGCCGAGTTTTTGCCACGCGCCGGTGTCCAGCGCGTCGCGGAAGAGCACGGAGTAGGTCCGGCCGGCGGCGGCGAGGAAGCGGATTTCGTTGCCGGCGGCGGAGGGCGTGACGCTGTCCAGCCGGAGGTAACTTCCCTTGACCTGCGGATCGGTGCCGGCGAGGAATTCCTGCCCGTTGGTGAAACCGTCTCCATCCGGGTCCAGCCCGGCGTCGTTGACGAACTTGTTCAGGCCATGCGCATCTTCCCAGGCGTCGGACATGCCGTCGCCGTCGCTGTCCAGCACGCCGGAAGTGCCGGCGCTGGGTGTGGCGGCAAGCCAGTTGGCCGGCTCGTTGCCGTAGGCGTTGGCGTTGATGCGCTGGAGCGAAAACCCCGTGCCGTCCGCGCCCGCTGGCCACGGAACCGTGTTGGAATAGACCACCCGCTCCACCACGACGTAGGGCACCAAACCGAAATTTGGCCCCGGCGGCTCCGGGTTGTCCGGCGTCTGGAGTTCGATGGCTTCGCCGGTGTTCGAGAGTTTGCCGGACCACGGGCCGATTACGGGGCTGTTGGTGCCGTATTTCGCGCGGAACACCGCCAGCGCCGCCGTGTTCGTCGCCGGGTCGAACCCGACCACCAGCAGGAAGCCGCCGGGTGGGAGGACATGGCTCGTGTTGAAATCGAAATCCACCGCGTCGCGTAACCGCCAGCCGTTGGTCGGGTGCAGCGGATCGAACAGCGGCACCGCCTCGCCGGCAAGGTTGTGCAGTTCGATGAACTCCTCCGCCGTGTTGTCGTTCGTGCCGATGGGCGGCGGGCGGAACATGATTTCGCTGATCACCACCGGGCCGACGCGCGGGTAGGCATTGGCCGCGCCCGTGCCGGTGCGGAAGAGCGCGAGCTGATTCGTCGGGCTGTGCGCCGTGATCGCCGTGCCGAAGGAAAGCTCCGTCATGGCGACGAAATCCGTGCCCACGCTGGTCGCGAAGCGGCCGAAGGAAACGCCGTTGAACTGCGGGCCGAACTGCGCCCAACTCCGGTAGCCCGTCGCCGCGCCGCCAGAGTCCACTTCCGTCAGCCAGGCTTCGTCGCCCTTCGCTGAACTGAACGAGAAACCCGCCGCCGTGACCGACTGCGGATTCAACTCGTTTTCATAGAACACGCGGTAGCCGCCGGCGAGCAGCACCGTGCCGTCGGGGATGCGGAACTTCCGGAGCGTGGTCTTCGCGTCGCTCAGGAACCAGCCACCGATGTCGGCCGGCGTGCTGCCGAGGTTGCGGAGTTCGATGGCGTCTTCCAGCGGCGGGTCGGTGTGCGAGAGGACTTCGTTGATGACGACGTTGGTTAGCGGCAGCCAGTTCGCCTCGCCCGGCGTGGGCAGGGTGAAGAAGACGCGCGTCGCGGCGCCGTCGGGGAACCGGCCTTCGGAAACACCGGCTGTGTGTGGGCCGAATGTCACGCTGTCCACCGCCGTCGCGGCGCCGGGAGCGAAGATGCCAAGCGCCTCGCCGGCGGCGTCGAGGGAGAAATTGACATGATCGGCGCCCTGCGCGGTGTTGCCGTCGGCGATGAAGGTGGCATAGCCGGCGTTGCCGACGCCGATGAAGGTGAGCGGCGCGATCATGTGCTTGGTGCGGGAACTGAGTTTGTCGGTCAGATAATAGCCGCCGAGCGCCACCGGTTGCGCGCTCGGGTTGAAGAGTTCGAACCAGTCCGGGCCAGTGGGCACGTTGGCAGCCCATTCGTTGATCCGAAGCGCCGAGATGTCGCCGGGCACCACCGCGATGCTGGCGGAGTATGGCGTGGGCAGACAGAGCGTCCATGCGCCGCTGCCGCTGGGCAGGCGGGCGATGGAGAAATCCGCCGCCTGCGGGCCGTAGGTGACGGCGTCCAGCAGCGCCGCGCCGGCGTCGTAGAGATAAACCGCGCCGCCAGCGGACTTGAGGCCGAAGCCGGTGTTCAGCGCCGGGGCGTTGGTGAGCGAGGCGGCGGAACCGGCGTCGCACTTCACCACGAGAAAGTTGCTGCCTCCCAGCACCGTGCCAGCGGGGAAGACCCACCGGCGCGGGGTCGCGGGATCGTCGCTGAGGCTCATGCCGGCCAGCGAGAGCGCGGAGGGCGAGGGGTTCACCAGTTCCACCCAGTCGGTCACGGAATCGTCGGCGTTGGTGTAGGAGAGGTTCTTGGCGAGCACTTCGTTCAACACCACCGATGGCGGCGCGCAGTTGGTGGTCGAGCGGACCGCGTCCACTGCGAGACCCCAGACGATGTCGCTGCTGGTGGCGTTGACTTGGTGGACTTCCACGGCAATGAAATTCAAGCCCGGCCGCAGCAATGCCGCAGGAATCGTGAAGAGTTCATCCACGTCCGCGTCGGTGTTGGAGCCGGCGGCGCCGCTGCCGAACGTGCCGTTCGTGATGACGCCAGCGGGCATCCGCGGGCGGTAGAACTCCGCGCCATTAATGTAGATCACCGCGCAATCGTCGAGACGCATCCGGGCGTTGAGCGAGAAGCCGGTGAGGTCGTTGGTCACCAGCAACGTCGTGCGGAAATAGTAGGCGTGGCCGGAAACGAGTCCTGACGGTGGGCTGGCCGGGGCAGTGAGCGTGGTCTTGATGAGCGGCGTAATCGCGGTGTTGTTCTCGTAGGCGAGCAGGCCGGGGCCGGAAGGCCAGGCGGTGTCGTTGAAGTTCGTGGCCATCCAGCTCACGCCGTCGAGGTTCTGCGTCTGATTGTATTTCCAGACCTGTGGGAAAGTCATCAGGGCCAGCGTGACATTGGTGACAGTGCAGGAGCCGGTGGCGCCGGGGTTGCCGGAGCCGGGCGTGGGCGTGGAGAAGAACGCCAGCGTGCTGCCGCCGTTGGGCGTGCGGCCCATGGAAATGTCCGCTGTCTGCGCGCCGTAAATCACGCGGTCCAGCGCGGCCAAATCCGGGGCGAACAAGCCGAGCGTGCCCCACTCGTGCGCGAGGCTGAAGCTCAGGTGGCGCGGGCCGTTCTGCGGGTTGCCGTCGGCGGTGAAAGCCAGTTCGCCAAGGCCGCCAATGAAACTCAGCGGCGCAATCTGGAACCGCGCCGGCCAGGTGTCCGGGACTTCGCTCAGGAAGCAGCCGCCCACGTCCACCGGCAGCGTATCGCCGTTGTAGAGTTCCACGAAGTCATCGCGCGTCAGCGACGCGGCGAGCCACTCATTGAGCCGCAGGAAGCGCACATCGCCGGTCGGAGCGGTCACGTTCGGCCCGCCCAGCGTCGGCTGCGTCAAACCCCAGGTTCCGTCGGCCAGGCGGCCGATGGAGAAGTCGGTCAACTGCGGGCCGTAACTGACGGAATCCAGCAGCGCGCCTCCTTGCCCCGGCGCGGCGAACAACGCGAGCGTGCCGCCGTCCTTGTCGAGCTTGAAGCCGGCGTAGAGGTTTGAGCCGCTGTCGGTGTCCGCGACCACGACGAGGAAGGCGCCGGCGTGGAGTACGGTGCCGGGCGGGAAGGTGAATTTGTATGGGAGCGACGGACTATCGGTGAGGCCCATGCCGGAGAGGTCCACCGGCAGCGCGTCGGGATTGTGGAGTTCGATGGCGTCTGGCGCGGCCTCGCCGACGTGCCAGGCGGCGCGGTTGTCGGCGAGCAGTTCGTTGAGGCGAATGCGGTTCAACGTAGTGTCCACGGTCCAAGCCACTGACGTGGTGACGGCGTCTTCACCAAGCTCCGCCGTGTTCTGATAACCGCCGGAGTCGCGCCGGCCGATGACATCGACGTGGTGCGGGCCGTTGGCGAGCCCGGCGAGCGTGATCGGCGAGGCAATGGGCGTCTCCGCGCTCCAGGCGCCGTCGTCGAGGCGATGCCGGTAGTGCGTGTAACCAGAGCCTTGCGGAAAGCCGGCGGACGGAAGGCCGTGGCCGGTGATGAGCGTGCCGACCGTCAGCGTCGCGCCCGTGGCGGCGGTGGGCGAGACTGGTTGGCCGGAGACCGAGACGCCGCTCGGAATCACCGCTCCCATGTCCTGCTGGTTCGGCCCTGTGAGGTGCGCCGGCGAACCGGGTAGCAGACTGAACCATTCGTGCATGATTTGCGCCTGCTCCCAGGTGGTGAACTGCACCTCGGAGTTCTGCGGTAGGTATTTCAACCGCGGATTGTTGGTCGAGTTGCCGCCGCCGGGGCCGGACCAGGCTAGCGGCATGAGGTTGTTGCTGAAGGTGACGGTGGAGAGCGTGTTGCTGTAATTCCGCACCAGCGCCTCGGCGTCCACGATGATGTTACCCTCCAGGTAGCCGCCGACGCCGTAGGTGGTGCCGTCGTCACCGAAGTTTATGACGGCAGAAGCGGTGTCCACGCCGCCGGCTTTGGTGGTGCGGACGATGGTGTTGTTTAGGAGCGTGTAGAAGTTGCCTTGCTTGGCCGTCGCCGCCTGGTCGCAGTCAAAGATGAGATTGCGGATCATGGTGATCTCCGAGGTGCGGACGCCGCCAGCGCCGGCCCCGAAATCGTAATCCCCTCCCGAGACAGCGCTGGAACTGTCGGGCGCACCGTTGCGGTGGATGTGCATGAAGATATTCCCTTCAATCCAGGCGTCGGTGCCGTCCAAATCCAACCCGTCGTCGTCGCTGCCGATGAAAACGTTGTTGTAGAACTCGATGATCGGCTGGCCGAGGTCGCGGTTGCCGCCGGTGAAATCAATCACGTCGTTGTAGCCGTTGACCGCGCCGAAGAAGCAATCACGGATGATGCCCCGTCCGCCAGTCTTGATGCCCGCCGTGCCGTGAACCAACTCAAACGCCGCCCTCGCCGTGGGGAACGTGCAGTGGCTCACCAGGAACGAAGCGCCGTCCAGTGCCAGGTATTGCCGGCTGGTGGTGCCGAAGCTGACGTGGTCGAGCGTGACGGTGCCCGCTGCGACTTCGATGCAGGGAGCAGTGCCGTTGCCCTCGAAGTGCGCGAAGGCGAGGCTAGACTCCGGCGAACCAACCGCACCGTTGATGGTCAGGTTGCCCCAGCTCACGCCAGAAGCGGGCGTGACGGTGAAGCGGATCGGCGCGGTGGCGGTGCCTTGGGCCAGTAACTTGCCGCCGTTGGCCACGGAGAAGTTGATCCCGGAGCCAAGATAAACCGTGGTGCCCGGCTCGATGGTGAGCGTCACACCGCTGGGAACCGTCAGGCTCGTGGTGACGCTGTAAGGGCCGGCAGCAGCAGTCCAGATCGTGTTGCGGGTGAGCGTGCCGCCGACGGCCTGCACGCTGCCGTCATCGTACCACACGTCAAAGTTCGTCCGTGCCACCTCAACGCTGCTGGCGCTGAGCGCCTGCACCAGGATGCGGTTGATGCCGGGCGTCAGCGCGATGCCGGAAGCGCTCCAGCTTGCCTGCCACGGCGTGTAGCTCGCCGCCGCGCCGTTCACCAGCACCCGGCTGGTCTGGGCGGCGGGTGCCAGGCCGCCGAGCGCCGTCGTGGCCGTCGTGGTCCGGGGATAGCCGCTGGTCACCGCCAACGCACTGGTGACGCTCAGGCTCATCGGAATTTGCGCCAGCACCGCCGCGCGGCGGGCCGCAGCGGTGCCTTTCATGCTCTGGATGTAAGTGCCCGGCACCCAACCGCCGAGCACCTGATCGAGCGTGGTGTCGAGGTTGGAAGTCGCGAACGCCGTATTCGCCATCTCCAGCAGTGTGGCGAAGTAGCGCGGCGCGATGGCTGGGTCTTTCTGGAAGCGATCCATCGTCGTCATCTCCGACGCCTTGAAGATCGAGCGGTTGGTGGACGGCGTCGAATCGCCCTGGCCGAGCACGGTGTCGAGATCGTGGTTCAGGATTTGAAAGCGCGGATCGTTGACGCCGCGGTACATCGAGTAGTCATCGCCGACGCCGGTGCCGAGGGTGGTTTCCATGTTCAACACCAGCGAATTCGCCGCGAAGTACCGCAGCCACTCGTCCATGTTCACCACCTGAGTCACGGCGCTCAGGTAATTGGTGGCCGACATCTGGCCAAGCGCGGAGCAAAGGCCGATGAGGTCGGACCAATCGTCTTCCGACTTGTTGCTTTGCTTGGAGTAGGCGCCGGTATTCGCCGTCGGCCCGGTGGGGCCGTAAGTGACCCGGTAGTTGGCGACGTTGGTGCCGCGCCAGTCGAAGACCGCACCGTTGGTGAGTTGGATGTTGTCCTGGTACCAGACGCCCTTGTAGATGTTACCCTGCGAATCCTGCGGCAGGTGCGCGTCTGTCCAATCCGCGGAATACGATTGGAAGCAAAAGTAGGAGCCGAACTGGAAACTGTCGGTGGTGCCGTCGGGCTCGGAGTGGGCCAGGTTCGCCGAATTGACGCGCACTTGCGCCGGCACGCCGTAGGCATTGGGCAGGCCCGCGAGCGAAAAGAGCGCGTTACCGGCGACCTGCGAGTGAACGGTGCGGGTGTTGAAATCAAGCTCGGTGGCGCCTTGCAGCGTGCGATCCGCCGGGAAGTCGAGCCGGAAGTTGTGCGGCTGGGCGGCG
>JBAXTC010000260.1:0-9245 GCA_037130375.1 Verrucomicrobiota bacterium
AGAGGAAACGGGTCAAGGTCTCCCAGCGCTTAAGCATGTAGCGGATGGCCTCCCCCGAGCCCGGAGTTGGGTTCAAGAGCAAGAGCAAGAGCAAGAGCAAGAGCAAGAGCAAGGGCAAGAGCAAGAGCAAGGGCAAGAGCAAGAGAAAGGGCAAGAGACCTGCCTCACGCCCCTTCAAGATGAGAATCGTCCTGGAGCAAGAAGCGTGACTTGCCTTGGCGGCACGATCAGGCTACTCTGTGATATGGGCGCATTTCACGTTGGCTGCAAGGTCGAGAATCATGCCGACCGCGATCAGGCGGTCACCGTTCCTCGCGCACTGGTTGATAGCGGCAGCAAGTACACCTGGATTCCGTCCAAGACACTCGAGAAGATTGGAGTCAGCCGTGAGAAGAAGGATTTAATGTTCACGATCGCAAGCGGTAAGACGATCACTCGAAGCGTTGGATTTGCGATTCTCAGGGTGGACAAGCATTTCACGATTGATGAGGTTGTTTTTGGAGAGGCCGGAGACATGACGCTGCTCGGAGCACGGACACTTGAGGGGCTGTGTTTAGTCGTCGATGCCCGGAAGAAGAAGTTGGTTGCTGCCGGACCACTCCCGGCTGCCGGAAGCCAACTGATAGGAATTCGTACATCGACCACACAGGTCATCAGGAACGAGTCTTCGGCACACTGATCGGCATCGTCCGAACCGGGACGCCCGTGGCGTGGAACACGGCGTTCGCAATGGCGGGTGCGATGACGATGATGGGGGTTTCTCCGGCGCCCGCGGAGGCGAGATCGGGACGGTTGAGCAAGTGGATGTCCATCTCCGGAACGTCATCGAAGCGCGGAACCTGGTATTTCCGGAAAGAGGCATTGAGCATTTCTCCGTTCTCGAAGCGCATTTCCTCGCGCAAGGCGGGTCCGAGTCCCATGATGATGGCGCCCTGCACCTGCGAGAGCAGATTGTCAGGATTGAGGATGGCGCCACACTCGAAGACCTCGCAGACATGCCGCACGCTGATTTTTCCCTGGTCGATTCCGATCTCAACGCACGCAGCCACATAGGAACCCTTCTCGGTCCCGCAGGCCAGGCCAACACCAGTTTGGGGCGTCTTCCTGGCGGCGCGTTCCTTCCAGTTGAATCGGGCGGTGGCAGTTTCAAGCACCGCGCGCAGGCGGGGATTTTCCAGGTGCGCGAGACGGAAGTCGAGCGGGTCGGCGCCGGCGGCGGCGGCCAATTCGTCCATGAAGCTCTCGCGGGCGAAGTTGTTGGCAGTAGCGGCCAGCACGCGGTAGGACCCCTGGCGCAGGGGTGTGTCTGATCTCAGAAACTGGCAGCGGGCGTTGCCTGAGCGGTAAGGCGTGTCAAGTCCCGACCCGCCGGAGTTGATATTGATGAAATGCCAGGAAGTCAGCGCGCCCTTTTCGTCGAGGCTGGCTTCGGTTTCGATAAGAGCAGCGGGACGGAAGTAGGCCCATGTGAACTCTTCCTCTCGAGTCCAGCGCAGGGAAACCGGCTTCCCGGCCGCCTGTGCGAGGCGGGCGGCTTCCACGGCAGCCTCGGCGGTGTGCTTGCCGCCAAAGCCGCCGCCAAAATCCGGCACGACCACCCGCACACGATCCTCTGATAGATGAAATGTGCCCATGAGGTCCGAGCGGTAGCCGAAGGGGTTCTGTGTGCCGGTCCAGACGGTGAGCTTGCCGTCGGTCCATTCGGCAACGGCCGCGCGGGGCTCAAGCGGGGCGTGTTGGACATAAGCGACGTGATAGGACTGCCGCAGCACGTGTTTTGCCTTCGCCAGTTCATCGGCGAATGGTTTTGCCGGTGGATTGCCCTGAGCGTGGTGCTTGAGATAATCAAATAGTTCTTTGCTCGCAGGATGGGATGACGGCTCCCACTTTGCCGTCCTGGCAATGGCCGCCCTCGCCTGCTCGGCGAGAAAGGCGGTCGGCGCCGCGACGCCAACAAATTGACCATCTTGCACGGCAACGACATCCTTCATCGCTTTTGCCGGGGCCAGATCGACCGAAGTGAGTTGCGCGCCGTAGGAGGGTGCTCGAAGGACTTTGCCGTAAAGCATTCCAGTGCGGAAGATGTCTGAGGGATATTTGTGCGCGCCGGTGACTATGTCGCGCCCATTCGGGCGGGGCGCAGGATTGCCGAGCACTTTCCACTCCTTGACTGAAGTCAGCGCGACATCGGCGGGGACAGGTTGTTGGAGGGCTTTGGCGGCGTCCTCGCTGGCGGCGAGATCGGCATACGTAAGCGTGTGCTGGCCGGCGGTGTCGGTGACCTTGCCATCGCTTAACTGGACGGCGTTGCGGTCCACTTTCCAGCGCTTGCAGGCGAAGTCGATGAGCAGATCGCGCGCAGCCGCGGCTCCCTGGCGCACGGCTGGAACCGTCCGAGGGGTGCTGCCGCTGCCGGCGGTGATGCCGTCGTCCGGGACCAGGCCGGTGTCGCCCATCACCAGTTGGATGCGGCCTAACGGCACGCGCAATTCTTCCGCGGCCGCCTGGCTCAACTCTGTGCGTGCGCCCTGGCCACCCTCGACCTTGCCGGTCATCACCGTGATGGTCCCATCGGTCCCGAGGTGAACGCGCGCAGCGATGCTTCGAGCGCTGCCGCTGCCGCGACCGTCTCGTCGCTGGGCCAGCGCGGGAGCGCTGACGGCGATCAAGAGTCCGGCGCCGAGGATTTGGACGAACCCGCGCCGCTTAAGCCCAAAGTCGTAATCCACACGCTCGACGGCTTCTTCGTGATCCGGTTGCAGCGTCTCGTCGGTTGCCGATTTTCTTCTCATAACGTCTCCTGTTCGTGCTGGTTGATGTATTCGTAATCGAAACCTTTGCCTCGCCCTACTTTGGTGTGGTGCGCTTTGCGGGCTGGCCTGCCGCGCGGCGAATTGCCTTGAGAACCTTCGGGTAATGGCAGCAGCGGCACAGATACCGTTGCATTCGCGACGAAATGTCCTGGTCAGAAGGGTTTGGTAATTCGTTAAGCAACCCGACCGTGCCCATGATCATGCCCGGAGTGCAGTAGCCGCACTGGAATGCGCCCCCGGCCAGAAATGCCTCCTGCACCGGATGCAGATTGTCACCGCTGGCCAATCCCTCGATGGTAATAATCGTTTGCTTATCCGCTTCCAAAATCGGCGTCACGCACGAGGCGGCGGCTTTGCCGTTGATCAGCACGGTGCAGGCGCGACATTGGCCTTCGCCGCAACCATACTTTGTGCCGGTCAGTTGCAAGTCTTCGCGCAGCACATCCAGCAGTGGCCGTTGTGGGTCGGTGGTCACAGAGCGGGACTGCCCATTAACGGTAAAAGTGATTTTAGAATCCATACGTCGAGTCTGGTTCAGCGTCAGCCCCCCGGGTCCGATCTGATCCCGGCGGTCTGGCTAACCTGGCTCCTAATATATCACCATCATTGTCTGCCAGGAACAAAATTAGCGCGCGCAGACACCACTGTGGGCATCTGGGCATTACCGCCGGAGCGCCGGCTTTAGCCGGCTTAGCTCGCAGTCCCTTATTCCGGGAGAGACCTGGAAATTCTTGACCCTGCGGGCCGGAGCGATAGCCTTGCCAGCGACTTGGTTTACGGTTTGGTGCGGCAAACAATTCTTTATGACGTATGCAAAACATGATTGATCTCAAGCAATATGAGGTGTGGTTTGTTACCGGCAGCCAGCCGCTTTACGGACCGGAGGTGCTCAAGAAAGTGGCTGAGCACGCGCGAGAGGTTGCTAACGCGCTCGATAGCGCGCCAGCCATTCCGGTCAACTTGGTCTGCAGGCCGGTAGCGACGACTCCTGAGGAGGTCACGGCCGTCTTTCAGGAGGCTAACAACGCTCCGAATTGCATCGGGCTGATCACCTGGTGTCACACCTTCTCGCCTTCCAAGATGTGGATCAACGGCCTGAAACTGCTGCGCAAGCCGCTGCTCCACCTCCACACCCAGCATAACCGGGACATCCCCTGGTCCAGCATCGACATGGACTTTATGAACCTCAACCAGGCCGCTCACGGCGACCGCGAGCACGGGTTCATCATGAGCCGACTCCGGTTGAACCGCAAAGTGGTGGTGGGGTACTGGCAGGATGTCGATGTGCAAGCCCAAATCGCCGCCTGGTGCCGCGCCGCTGCCGCCTGGCACGATTGGCAGGGGGCCAGGTTCTGCCGTTTCGGCGACAATATGCGCGAGGTGGCGGTCACCGAAGGCGACAAGGTGGCCGCGCAAATGCAGCTTGGCTACTCGGTCAACGGTTACGGCATTGGCGACCTGGTGCAACGCGTCAACGCCGCCAGCGAAAAGGAGACAGACCAACTGGTCGCAGAATACGAGACTGCGTACACGGTCGCACCCACGCTCCGCAAGAACGGTCCCATGCGGCAATCTCTGCGCGAGGCGGCGCGGATCGAACTGGGCCTGCGCGCATTCCTGTCCGAGGGCGATTTCAAGGGGTTCACTACGTGCTTCGAAGAGTTGCACGGCCTGGTCCAACTGCCCGGCCTCGCCGTCCAGCGGCTAATGGCGGACGGCTACGGTTTTGGCCCCGAGGGCGACTGGAAGACCTGCGCGCTGGTCAGGGCAATGAAAGTGATGGCGGCGGGTCTCAAGGGGGGCACTTCCTTCATGGAAGATTACACCTACCATCTGAATCCGAAGCGGACGCTCGTCCTGGGCGCCCACATGTTGGAAATCTGTCCCAGCATCGCCATGAACAAGCCGTCCGTCGAGGTCCACCCCCTGGGCATCGGCGGCAAAGCTGATCCGGTGCGATTGGTTTTCGACGGCCAGGCCGGACCGGGGCTGAACGCCTCCATTATGGACATGGGTAACCGGTTCCGTCTCCTCGTCAACGAGGTTGACGTTGTCCCTCCCGAAAAACCGTTGCCCAAACTGCCGGTCGCCCGGTCGCTCTGGGTGCCCAAGCCCAACCTGCAAATTGCTGCCGCCGCTTGGATCTATGCCGGCGGGGCGCACCACACAGGCTTCAGCCAGGCTGTCACCACGGAGATGATCGAAGATTTCGCCGGCATGGCCGGTGTCGAGTTGGTGGTCATCGATGCCGAGACCCGCCTGCGTCAATTCAAACAGGAACTGAACTGGAACGAGGCTTATTACGCGTTGTGTCGGGGTTTCGTATCTTAATCGAGCGCTTTCCAATCGAGCGCCAACACCGAAATTACTCCGATGCTCGAACATCTCAAGAAGGAGGTGTGGACGGCCAACCTTGATTTGGTCAAACAGGGGCTGGTGATACAAACCTGGGGCAATGCCAGCGCCATTGACCGCACGCGCGGACTCGTCGTCATAAAGCCTTCGGGCGTGGCCTACGACCGGATGAAGCCGGACCAGATGGTCGTGATCTCATTGGAGGATGGCAAAGTTGTCGAGGGTGACCTTAATCCCAGCTCTGATACGCCAACGCACATCGCGCTGTATCGAGGCTTTGCCCAAATCGGCGGTGTGGTGCATACCCACAGCCTCTACGCCACAGCGTGGGCGCAGGCGAAGAAGAATCTTCCGTGTTACGGCACCACTCAGGCCGATTACTGGTATGGTGAGGTGCCCTGCACCAGGTTGCTGGCCGCAAAGGAACTCAAGGCGGAATACGAAGCCAACACGGGCAAGGTGATTCTGGAACGGCTCCAGGGCCTTGACCCCTTGCAGCATCCTGCGGTGCTGGTGGCGAGTCATGGCCCTTTTACCTGGGGCAAGACCGTAAGCGACGCTGTCCACAATGCGGTGGTCCTGGAGTTCGTCGCGCGACTGGCCAGCGAGACTCTTCGCATCAGGTCCGATCTCAAGCCGGTCCAACCCGGTCTGGTCGACAAGCATTTCCTGCGCAAGCACGGACCTCAAGCCAGCTATGGCCAAAAGCAGTTCAAGGAGTAGAAGTAGAGGACGAAAGCCTGCAATGCCTGTTGATCTTCTTCGCGCCTTTCTTATCGAATCATGAAGCACCGTACCTTAATGAAAACGCTCACCACTGTTCCCATGGTTTTTCTTTGCGCGGCCGCAGCGATTCTGTCCGTCTCCCTGGCAACGACTCACGCTGCCGAATCCCGAAGCCAGACCGCCAAGCCGGATTTTGGCGCCCTTGAAAAGCAATTTCGTGAATTGCCAATGGAATCGAGACGCCTGACAGGCCCGCTCTTCTGGTTGCATGGCGACGACTCCAAGGACCGGTTGGAAATGTATGTGGGCAAGGTTGCCGAAGGCGGTAATGGCGCTTTCACCACCGAATCCCGTCCGCATAACGATTGGCTCGGTCAGGGTTGGTGGCGTGACCTGGGCATCTGCCTGGACGCGGCGAAAAAGCAGAACCTGCAACTCTGGATTTTTGATGAGAAATGGTGGCCCAGCCAGGCCGTCGCCGGCAAGGTTCCCCCGCGCTACGCCGCCAAGCGTCTGGAGGCAGTAGTCACCGAATTGGATGGCCCACGCTCGTTTGAAGCCGAAGGTTACGACGGAGAGCGCTACGTCGCCACCGTCGCCGGTCAAGTAAATGCCGAGGACAAAATCGAAGGGAATACACTCGTCGATCTGGCCCCGAACATCCTTCAGGGCAAGCTCCGCTGGGAGGCGCCTGTCGGCAAATGGCGCATCATCAAGTTTACGCATAAACAGGCCCCTGGGTTGATGCAGGTTGGCGGCTCACAATTGAGCGTCGATGGCGCCAGTAAAGACTGTGTCGATTGGTTCTTGCAGACGGTGTATCAGCCTCACTTTGACCATTACCGGGCCGATTTCGGCCAGACGATTCGCGGTTTCTTTTATGACGAACCCGAGACGCCCGGGGATTGGGGCACCGAACTCAATCGCGTGCTGGCGGAGTGGAAGGTGGACTGGAAGAAGGCCTATGTTGCCTACAAATTCCAGTTGGCCGGCGAGGAGCAAGTTGCGGCGCGTTATCAATATCTCGACGCCCTGGCCGAGGCGTGGGGGCGAACCATGTACGGCGGCGTGGCGGCGTGGTGTCGGCAGCACGGCGTGAAATCCATCGGGCACTTCATGGAGCACGCCAATTTATACCAGAATCTGGAATTCTCCGCCGGCGACATGATGCGGCTGCAAGGCTACAGCGACATGGGTGCCATTGACGCCGTTTTTGACCAATTCGTCATGGGCAAACGCGTGACGCGCGACGCACCTTGCTGGCAGACGCCCAAGCTGGCCAGTTCCGTCAGCCACGCCTACGGCAAGCTGGACGATGTGGCCATGGTCGAGATCTTTGGTGCGCGCGGCCAAAGCCTCACCTATCCCGAGATGAAGTGGTGGGCGGACCACATGCAGGTTTCGGGCGTGAACTACCTCATCCCGCACTCGTTCAACCCGCGCTCGCCGCACGACACCGACTGCCCGCCTTACTTTTACGACGGGGGCTTCGAGCCGCGATGGCCGCTCTACCGGGTCTTCGCCGATTACACCAGCCGCCTCAGCCTGATGCTCACCGGCGGTCGGCACGTCTGCCCGGTGGCGCTCCTGTACCTCGGCCAGAGCGCCCAGTGCGGCAATCACATCCTCCCTGACCAAATCAGCGAGAGCCTGCAGGACGCCCTCTACGACTGCGACTGGCTGCCGTTCGAGGTCTTTGAAAAGGGCGTGAACGCCGGCTCAAAAGAACTCAAACTGCGCAGCGAGGCCTACCGCGTGCTCATCATTCCGCCGGTGGAAGTCATCCCTTACGCAACCCTGGCCAAGGCGAAGCAGTTCTTTGATCAGGGCGGTGTGGTGCTTGCCTATGGCTTTCTGCCAACCAAGTCTGCAACTGTCGGCAAAACCTCGGGGGATATCGCTCAACTGCGCGAGGCCGTTTGGGGCGCTGCGACGACAGGTCTTGCCGTGTGTAAGACGAATTCCAGCAGCGGTCGATCCTACCTCTTGCCGGCCCGGCCCACACCCGAAGAGCTCCAGCAAGTCCTGGCCATCGATGCGAACATTCACCCGAGCCTCGAAGTAATCGAAGGGGCAACAGACCATTGGCTGCACGTGCTGCACCGGGTAAAGGCCGGACGCGACATCTTCTTTGTCGCCAACCAGAACCACGAAGGGGAACCCCGCACCTTCCGCTTTCGCATTACCGCCGATGGGGTCCCTGAATGCTGGGACGCCATGCGGAATGAGATCACTGCCGTGCCGTTTTCTCGAAAGGGATCGCAGGTGGACGTGACCCTCCGGATGGAACCAAACGAAAGCTCGCTGCTCGTCTTCCAGCCAGTCAAACGCAACTTGCCTGCACGCCACGGTGTTGTGAGCGGGACCGTGGCCAAGGTCGTCACTGTGACGCGAGACCCCGCCCCAGCCCAACAGGACTTAACCCCGCATCTCGGTGATGCGGCGGCCCTGGCTCTCGATGGTTGTTCATGGACATGGTTCCCGGAAGGCGATCCCGTGCAGGCCGCCCCGCCGGGCACCTGCTATTTTCGAAGGCAGATTGACATTTCTGCCGGGCTAAAGATCAAGCACGCCACCTTTTTCGGCACCGCGGATAACAGCTTCCATCTCTTTGTTAATGGCAAGGACGCCGGCAAGAGCGATGAAAGCTCCGAAGGTTGGCGCAACCCGGTGGCGCTGGACGTCACCGCGCTCCTGCATCCCGGACCAAACCAACTCGCCCTCGCCGCCGTCAATGGCGGAGAG
Organism: Verrucomicrobiota bacterium; assembly: GCA_037130375.1. GTDB lineage: Bacteria > Verrucomicrobiota > Verrucomicrobiia > Limisphaerales > UBA8199 > JAPLUA01. The sequence continues at coordinate 8,640 of JBAXTC010000260.1, forward strand.
AAGCCCAATCCGGCCGGACTCATTGGCCGGCTCGCGGTCGAGTTCGAATCCGGCCCGGCCTTGACCGAACCCGTCGGCAAGACCTGGAAAGCCTCGAATCAAAAGCTAGATGATTGGGCGACGGCAGGCTTCGATGACAGCACCTGGCCGCCTGCGAAAGAAACCGTTCCCTTCGGCGCCAACCCGTGGGGAATGCTCGCCGGGCAGGTGACCCTCAGCCCGGTCAAAGCTGATCCTTTTTTCGGCCATTGCGAAATTTCCAAAGCCAGCCTGAAAAAGTCACGGATTTATCTTGAGGTCGGCGCGTTGGCTCCGGAGTTGGCGGCTCGCGTGACGGTTAATGGGAAGGATGCCGGCGGCTTCATCGGCAAGCCCGCTCGCCTGGAAGTCACATCTCATCTTAAGGCCGGTCCCAACACCCTCCGAATCGAGCCCTTTGCGCCGGCTTCCGTCCGGTTGGTGGTTTGTCCCAAGTTCGGTGATTGATGGCGTAGCGTTCTGCTTTACATGTCCTCAATCTCGCGCTGGATCGGTTGTAAGTCGGGATCGCCCAGCGCCGCCCGCTTCATCTCGATTTCATCTCCAAGCGCGAAGGCTTTCTGGAGC
>JBAXTC010000261.1:0-9191 GCA_037130375.1 Verrucomicrobiota bacterium
CTCCGTTACACCTCCGTTACACCTCCGTATTGCTTACAGAGGTGCTACGGAGGTGCAACGGAGGTACTACGGAGGTGTAACGGAGGTACTACGGAGGTGTAACGGAGGTACTACGGAGGTGCAACGGAGGTACTACGGAGGTGTAACGGAGGTACTGCGGTGTCAGGGGGCGGTTTGAACCAGTCAGGACTGGGCGAAATCGATCCAGCCAAGATGAGACGGTAGTTGACGGTTATTTCACAAACAAACCAACGCAAACTGTTGATATTGGCTTGTTTGCGAAAGCACTCTCAACTTTTTGAGAATTGTCAGGTGGCTGGTTTTGATCTGCTCGGTGACAGGAGGTTCGACGGAGGTATGCTAGATGGGTTGTAGGGGGATAGGCTGTCGTTACCAGGGAGAGCGGTCTGGCCTGGGCGCACTTGGGAGCGGAGGACGCCTGGGCCAAGCATTCCTGCCAATCACACAGCGGAGGGGTGCGGCGGCGATGCGAAAAGCTCCGTTAGCGTTTTCATGGCTGACATGGTAAGCCTGACAGGAGGTTTATGCAAGAGCAGAGCGGGGCCAGAACAAAGTTTCTCCATACATGCATCTGAACCCGGGGCGCGCCGGATTGATTCGGCCTGAAGCGTCTCTGCAAATCTACCGCTGGAGATCGAGTCCCAACCTCCGGTTGCCCCTTTTCCCTTTCCGCACTCCTACGCCAACGACCGGGGGTTCAGCTTGAAAAGGTCGCCGTTAACAACCGCGCTTGCGCTCAATGGGTCTCCTTCCACCGTTGCCTGAGGACAGCATGGAGCCGGTGGCGGAACTTGATGGGCAATTCGTAGGGCTTGCCCTCCTTATAGAGCGTGATGGTCTGGCGGATGTTGTCCACGACCACCTGGCAGGGGTTGCACCCGGCGATATGTTTCTCGAACTCCTCGCAGATGGCCGAGTCCACCGTGCCATCTACATATTCGTTCAACGTTGCAAGTAGTTCCGCACACTTCATATCATGCCATTTCGGTTAAACTGAGCCGCGAGCCCATATAAAGTTACATCGATGGATAGTTGCATTGCTATAAGGGAGCAGACCGAGGGAGTGTATTTGCCCGGCTTTCTTGCTCAGTGATCGTGATGACTGTGTACCGCCTTTCGGTCTGGATCGCCGAGAGTTCGGGTCAACTGCTCGCGGAGCTGCAAGCGGGCGCGGAGCAGTCGCACCTTTGTATTGGCCTCACTCAGCCCGAGGGTAGCGGCGGTCTCCTTGACGGACAGCCCCTCGACATCCCGCAGCAGGAACACGAGCCGGTACTTTTCATCCAGTTTGGCCAACGCCTCATCCAGGAGACGCTGGATTTCGTTCTTATGCACCAGTTCCTCTGGTGACTGCCGCCAATCTGCAATGTATTCCGGGTGAGGAATGGTGTCGTAACCGTTCGTCTCTTCGGTTGCTTCTTCCAGCGATACCGTATCGAGACCCTTACGTTTGCGGATGACCTTGAGTGCGGCGTGGGTGGCGATGCGCAGGAGCCAGGTGGCGAACCCGGCATCGCCGCGGAACCCAGGCAGGTTTTCCAGGACGCTCAGAAAGGTCTGTTGGGTCACGTCTTCGGCATCCTGTTCCTGCCGGAGCATTCTTATGGCCAGGGAATAGACTCGCTGTTCATAGCGATTGGTCAACGTCTCATAAGCGGCCAGATCGCCTGCCTTGGCGCGCGCCACCAACTCGATGTCGGGGTTTTCAGGGGCGATCTGGTCAGTCATAATCTGGATGTTTTGGCGACAACGTGGATACCATTAGCAGAGGCGCTATGCCGCGGTCAAATCGGAATGATCTCACGTCCCCCACGCTACGGACGCTTGTCGAGCGGGTGGGGTAGAACCTTTGCGTGTGGGTTACTGACTGCGGCTCGGTGCATTGAAACTAGCCGGGAGTGAAACTGGACCAAGTTGGCTTCTTTGTGCTCTTTGTGATTGGCAAACTGTTCTTTTTGGGGTTATGCATACACGTGACGTGTGAACGTGTTAATCAGGCTTTTATCTCACACACACTCAAGATTTGCCAATGTTCGTTTATCCAAAGAAGTATGACGTTATCGTCGTTGGTGCCGGCCACGCTGGAATCGAAGCGGCCCTTGCTGCTGCCAGGATGGGGTGTCAGACCCTTTTATTGACCATCAACGCGGACACCGTAGGGCAGATGTCGTGCAACCCGGCAATCGGTGGTTTGGCGAAGGGCCATCTTGCGCGCGAGATCGATGCGCTTGGGGGTGAGATGGCGAAAGCGACGGACATGACGGGATTGCAATTCAGAATGTTGAACACCAAGAGAGGTCCTGCCGTTTGGGCGCCTCGTGCGCAGTGCGACAAGAAGGCATACCAGTTCAGGATGAAGTGGATTTGTGAGCGAGAACCGAACCTGGATTTAAAGCAAGGCCACTGCCGACGATTACTTCATCGAGATTGCGAGGTTTACGGCATCGAGACCACATTGGATGTTCAGTACTTTGGGAGAGCCTTGATTGTTACGACCGGTACTTTCCTGAATGGGTTGATGCACATTGGCGAGAGCCAGCAATCCGGTGGTCGCTCGGGAGAGGTCGCCGCTCTCGGCATGTCAGCGTCTCTCATAGAGATTGGATTAGAACTTGGGCGATTGAAAACGGGAACCCCACCTCGACTACTTCGGAGGTCCATTGATTTCTCTCGGACCGAGGTGCAACCCGGTGACGAGCCGGTGCCTTACTTTTCACATTGGAACGATGATTTGTTCCACGTGGAACATTCTGATCAAGCTGGAGAGGAATTGTTCCATGTGGAACATTCTCGACCGGTCGATGGGCACAGAATCGGCTCGAACGGCCGTTACCCGCGGGGATCCATTCTTGAGCGGATAAACGGCCAACTGCCATGTTACATCACGTACACCACTGAGGCAACTGCTCAGACTGTCCGGGCTAATCTGCATAGGTCACCGCTCTACGCAGGAGCTATTAAGGGAATCGGCCCGCGCTATTGTCCATCAATTGAGGATAAGATCGTGAAGTTCTCCGAAAAAGAGCGCCACCAGATATTCCTTGAACCGGAGGGAATTGCAACCGATGAGATTTACGTAAATGGTTTGTCAACTTCGCTACCCTATGAAGTGCAGGTTGAAATGGTGCGGACAATTATTGGTTGTGAAAACGCCGAGATACTCAGACCGGCTTACGCAGTGGAATATGATTTCTCTCTGCCAACACAACTGCAGCCATCGCTCGAAACCAAGGTTTGCCGGAATCTCTATCTTGCAGGACAGATCAACGGGACATCAGGATATGAGGAGGCCGCCGCCCAGGGTCTTATGGCTGGGATTAATGCCGCACGCCGAACCCGGAATCTTGATCCACTCATTCTGAGGCGGGACCAGGCCTACATTGGTGTGCTGATTGACGATCTGGTTACAAAGGGCACTGTGGAACCCTACAGGATGTTCACGTCCCGAGCAGAGTATCGGCTCCTTTTGCGCCAGGATAATGCTGACAGGCGATTGTCAGACATCGGATACGAAATCGGTCTGCTGCGTCGCAATCACTACGAACAATGGAAGGTAAAGGAAAGTGCCATTGACACGGAGATTGCCCGGCTTGAATCCACCCGCCGCGGCGGGGAAACTCTGGCTCAACTGCTGCGCCGACCCGAGATTTGTTATAAGGATATCGTACCGTATGATGTTGCATTATCAGATAACATAATTAAACAGGTAGAGATTATTATCAAGTATGCGGGGTATATTGATCGCCAGTCGAGCCAGGTCGCGAAATTCAAGAGTCTCGAGAGCAAGCAGATTCCCGAGGGATTGGATTATGTCACCGTCCCGGGATTGCGAATCGAGGCACGGCAGAAGTTCATGAAGATTCGTCCCGCAACCCTTGGCCAGGCATCCCGCATCTCAGGCGTATCACCAGCGGACGTTGGCATCCTGATGGTTTGGCTCAAACGGAGCGCGGCTGCCTGCGCGCGGAGGGAGTAGCGCAGATGTTCAATCTTCCGTATCGCAGGTTACTTGATTCGTCTTTGGCATAAGACTACCGTTGAGCGATGAAATACAGGGTCCCGTTGAACGAGCGCCTGATGAAACGGCAATTCTCCAACTCTACCGGAGCGCCAAAGCTCGATGTCGTTCAGCAATGAAGGCATGATCAACTTCCTTCATCATGCCAGAACCGCCGGACGTTGGGCCGGCGCCGGCTTTATCCTGGGCATGCTAGTGCTTGCCCAGGCTTGGGCCGGGCAGATCACGCTTCAACCCGCGGGCAATCAGGGCTTCGATGTTTACGCCGACGGCGTCCTGGTGGCGCCGATTCGGCTGGCGGCCAACGGCGCGATTGTGGTGGATAACGTGGCATCCAATGCGACCGGCCTCCTTCTTTCCGGGCTGCGCACAACGGATCCGCTCGCCGTCACCTTTGCGACGAATGATTACGTCAGCATTACGCTGCCTGCGCCGGGGGACACGAACGCGGAGCCGGTGGTTCGATTCCACCTGACGCTGACGCATTTCAATACGAACCGCTGGCTGGCGCTGTTCCCGGGGGGACCGGCTCCCTTTCATTTTCTGGTTTGCCCGATGCCGACGGCGCAAGTGTGGCATCAGCGCGGCTGGCTTAATGCCACGCCTTATGCCGATCCGTTTCCCCTCTTGCAGGACGCGCATGTGGGTTCCCCGGAGATTTCGTGTCTGTGGAACCGGAACTGGAGCTACCTTTGTCCGCTGGGAGCGCATCCGATCCCGATGATCGGCCTGTGGGACCCGGCGGCGGCGTTATATGTGGGCTATGATTTCCAAGGGGCGCGCGCGGCGGACCAATCCGAGCGTTACATCGCCACCGCCTATTGCTGGCAGCAGGGGATGCTGACGAATTTTATCGCGCTGGCCTACCCTTACGGTGGGGCGCGCTACGGCAACCAAGTTTATCCGCAGGGCGGCGAAGTCCTGGCGTCGTGGTTCAACCTGGAAATCGATGCGTCGTTGCCCGCCACGGAAGATCCCAATGAACGTTTCCAGCAGCGGTTGTTCGCCCGTTACACCAACGCCCTGCCTCGGGTGCCAGCCATGAACGACCTCGGTTGGATGCCCGGACACTCGCACATCGCCGATTTCGCGGGACCAATCGGAGTGACCTTGTTCGGAGCCGGCGGTGAAACCACGTTTTATCCGTCCGGGACGGTGCTTTTGAACGGGTGGCGGGGACAAATCGAGATGCCCATCGACACCGCGGTTCGCAAGGGAGACACCGCTGCGCTCGCTCTTGCCCGCAGCCAAATCGAGTCGCTGCTCACCAATTATGCCATGACCTTCACCGTCGGCGGTGATACCTGCCTTTACTGGCAGAAGCCGCTGTCCGGCGCCTGGTGGACCAACTGGGGCGGTGCTGCCGTCACCACGCTGCACAACACCGATGGGTGGTACGCGGCCCGCACGCTGGTGGAACTGTACCGCTACGATCGCGGGCTTGGCCAGGCCAAAGCCCCGTATCTCACGGCCATCGACGGGCTGTTCAATTGGGCCCGGCATTTTGTCTGGACCCGCAATGAGTTTGCGGATGTCCCGTCGTCGCCCTTCGCCATCGGCGGCACACTGAGCACGGCGTTTCTGTTGGATTATTACTTCACGTTCAAGAACGATCCCCAACGCTCGACGAACGCCACACTCGCCCTGCACCTGGCGAACAATCTCATCTGGCGTTACCTCCAGGTTTGGTCGATGGATTCCGACCGCTTCGACGGCGCCCTCGACAGCGCCTTCCTGCTCGAACCCAACAGCGGACGGGACTGGGCCGGGCTGGCCTGCGCCAATGAAGTCGCCTGGATGCTCGATTCGTTGACGCAAGTTTATGTGCATACGGGCGACCCGCGCATGCGCTATTACCTGCGCGGCCTGCTGCAACGGTGGCCTGCGCTGTACCAACCTTATTACCGGAATTCTGTGGCGGATTATGGCAACGGCGATTTCACAGAGGGCCTCGGGCTGTTTGATGGAGCGGGTCCCGGTCGCGGCTCCCGCTATCCGTATGGGTCTTGCGAAACGCTGCCGTTGAACGACCCGGTTGGCAACTCGACCATGCGCGTCATAGCCGGGATTCAAGCCTGCATCGCTTTCGATCGGTTCGATCAAACCACCGACGTTGCGGACTATCGCTCCGCTGGCAACGGCGCCTGCTCGTTCCGCGTCGTCTCGCGTCTGGCCCAGCCTTTTGACGTCAGCTTTTCCTTCCCCTTTGTGAATATCTCGGGCCTGATCGTGACGCGGCTGCGGAGCGGCACAACCAATGTCCTGACCAGCCAGGTCAGACGTCCCACCCAATCGCCGAGTTCGCTTTACCTGTCCCAACTGCAGAACGGCGACGTGATCACCATCGGCACCGTGCCCGCAGGCACTCCCACCAATATTTTCGCCACATCGCTTGTTTACAACGAGACGAACGTTTCCTGCGCAACAAACGGCTGTTTCGTCACGCTGCCGCTCACGGGCAATTACCTGCTACCCCAGGACTGGACGAACCTGGATTCCTTCGCCGGCATCATTCCCGGGATGCAGTGGACTTATGGTGTGCCGTACCAGCAAGGGCTTCGTGCGGCGACCAACCCGGTGGCGATCAATGCCCCGGGCGCGAAGGTGGCGTTGGTCGCTTATGCGCCGCCGGAGTCGCACACGCTCGGCCAGTCGCCGACGTTGACGCTGGACGATAGCTCCGTCCTGCCGTTGAGCGGCCAGCCCGTGAGCAGTTGGCGCGGGTGGCCCATTATTTTCAATCAAATGGTGTTGCTCGATTTTGCTGTGCTGCCCATTGGACGTTCGTTGAGCGTGGTCAATCCGAATGGGACGCTGGTAATGGGGGTGACGGCCTTCACGGGCGATCAAAGCGCCTGGCAGCCGGTGCAGGCAGCGCTGACCAACGCGTCCGCCGCTTTTGTGCAATCCGAGATGCAGAGGCTGGCGGTGCTGGCCCTGCAAGCCAGTTTTGCCCAGTTGCCCACCGGCAAGATCGCCCTCCTGCCGTTGAGCACCGCCGGCGCCGCCGCCAACTTCGCCGTCGCCACAGGTCTCGATAAAAAATGGGATGTGCTGACCGAACTGCAATTGGTCAATAGCAATCAGTTCAACGCCGCCAGGTATCCGCTGGCTTTCTATCTTGGCAGCGAGAATTATGTCAAAACTGTCCTCACCAATGGGGACGGCAAGGCCGCCATCACCCAATACCTGGCGCGCGGCGGCGTGCTGGTGGTCCTGCCAACCGGACCATTCCCCTTCTACTACGGTTACGGCCCTGGCGGCCAGGCCGGTCCCGCCGACCCGTTGTTGCCGGCTTTGGGGCTGCCGTTGCAGGTGAATTTCGAGCAACCGCCCGCCGGCACCCTCATGCAGCGCTATACAAACCAATCCGTCCTCGTGTCCGTGCCGACGGTCTTCCCATTCCCGCCGGGCGACCAACGCCTGCGCGCCATCAATCGCAGTTCAGTCAGCGCCGCCCATCGCTACCTCCCATTGATTAAGTCCCTGGTTCCCCAAGGCGCCGACTACGGAGACGCCGCCGCGTTCATCGCGTTCGGCACCGGACCGGCGGCGGGAGGCAAGGTGCTGTATATCTGGGCCACGCTCCTTTCCGGCCCGCAAGGCCAGCCCATCCTGATCGATACCGTAAGTTGGATTGTGAACGCGGCATTGCGGCCGCCGCGCCCAAGCTTCGACGCCTTCCGGTGGCCGGACAAATCTCATCTCGCCTTCAACTTCAATGCGCACTCCAACCTGGACTATGTCGTTCAGTCCCGCACCAACCTCGTTGCCGGAAACTGGATCAAACTGCTGGATTTGTCGAGTGCGCCCACCAACCGTTCCGTCTGGTTCACCAATACCATCAGTGGAACGAGCGCCCGCTTCTTTCGGCTCGCAGTCGGACCGTAGAAGCCGTAATTATGACTCTTCATTGACATCGATCTCGAAACGGCAACAGACCACAATTAAACATTAAATAACAATCAAATCCGGCGCGTCGCCGGCCATCAAATATGAAATACAGCAATCTATTCCGTGTGAAAGCAGGCAGCAAAGTTAACTTGAACAACTTAGACCCCGGCTGCACCGTCGGTTGCAAAAAGAAGAAGGCGGCGAAACGAGTCGAAAAACTCGACCGGAAACTGCGCGAGCTGCAGTACCTGCTCTATGGAGAAGGCAAGCGGTCGCTGCTGATCTGCCTTCAGGCGTTGGATGGCGCCGGCAAGGACGGCACCATCAATCACGTGCTCGGTTCCATGAACCCGCAAGGAACGCGCGTCCACGGTTTCAAGGCTCCGACCAAAGAGGAATTGAAGCACGATTTCCTCTGGCGCATCGAGCAGCAGGTGCCCAAGACAGGTGAAGTGGTCATCTTCAACCGCTCGCACTACGAGGATGTGCTGGTGGTCCGCGTTCACAACCTGGTTCCTCCCCAAGTCTGGGAGTCGCGCTACGCGAAGATCAACGAATTCGAGAAGAAACTTGTGGCCAACGGCACTCATATCCTGAAGTTCTTCCTCCATATCAGCCCCGAAGAGCAGCTTCGGCGCTTCAAACTGCGTTTGGACGATCCGTCGCGACACTGGAAAATCAGCGACGGCGACTATGCCGAACGCAAGTTCTGGGACGATTACACCCGCGCCTACGAGGATGCCCTCAGCCAGACCAGCACCCCGCACGCGCCTTGGTATGTCATTCCCTCGAATAATAAATGGTTCCGCAACCTGGCGGTGGCCGAGATCGTCGCCGAAACCATGAAATCGCTCGGCATGAAGCTGCCGCAAGCCAAGGTAGATATCGACGCGATGCGGCGCAATTACCATCAGGCCGCGGAAGCTGAGAAAGAGAAAATGGGAAAGAAAAAGTGGAAGAAGTTCATGGCGTCGGAGGAGAAGAAAACCAAGGTCAGCCGCAAAGATGAGAATATCAAGGCCAAGACCAGGCCGGGCGTCAAACCCGGGACAGCAGCCCCGGAGCGGGCGACGGCTGCGGATGAGTCTGCGCTTTGAAACCATTTCGGCGTGGTTGATGTTTGGGCAGTGAATCGATTCACAACATTAACCGCGCTCGTCGTTCTGCTCTGCGGTGGGTTTGCCAGCCAAGCGGAAGATTGTATCCTGCTGACGGCCAGCACGACCCGGCTTCCGTTGACCCCTTGGCTCTCGACCTA